>NZ_JAJNIK010000035.1:0-249 GCF_022386495.1 Mammaliicoccus sp. H-M34 | reverse complement strand
GTGGGACAAATGATTGGGGTGAAGTCGTAACAAGGTAGCCGTATCGGAAGGTGCGGCTGGATCACCTCCTTTCTAAGGATATTACGGAATGACCATTAGGTCATGGAATAACGGAGACATATTGTATTCAGTTTTGAATGTTTATTTAACATTCATCATTGCACATTGAAAACTAGATAAGTAAGCAAATAGATTTTACCAAGCAATAAACCGAGTGAATTTCTAACGAAATTCAAGCTTAATAATCGC
>NZ_JAJNIK010000034.1:0-276 GCF_022386495.1 Mammaliicoccus sp. H-M34 | reverse complement strand
CGATTATTAAGCTTGAATTTCGTTAGAAATTCACTCGGTTTATTGCTTGGTAAAATCTATTTGCTTACTTATCTAGTTTTCAATGTGCAATTAAAAAAATGGTGGGCCTAAATGGACTCGAACCATCGACCTCACGCTTATCAGGCGTGCGCTCTAACCAGCTGAGCTATAGGCCCTATCTATTTTTGAATGTTAAATAAACATTCAAAACTGAATACAATATGTCTCCGTTATTCCATGACCTAATGGTCATTCCGTAATATCCTTAGAAAGGAG
>NZ_JAJNIK010000033.1:0-285 GCF_022386495.1 Mammaliicoccus sp. H-M34 | reverse complement strand
CAGCCAAAGCAACGGATAACGCGGAAACACCGAATACGTCTGACGCTTCTGAACCTGTCAAAGCGAAAGATACAACACCGCCAACTAAACCAGTCATTCAAACAGATTTAACTGATAAAGGTGGCACAAAAGATCCAATTGTTGTAAAAGCTGATCCAGGTTCAACTGTCGAGTTATTCGATAAAGATGGAAACAAGATTGGTGAAGGTGTTGCTAATGATCAAGGTGTTGCTGAAATTACACCAACTATTCCATTACCTGAAGGTAATATCATAGCCAAAGCAA
>NZ_JAJNIK010000032.1:0-285 GCF_022386495.1 Mammaliicoccus sp. H-M34 | reverse complement strand
AAAGAGGTCACACCTGTTCCCATGCCGAACACAGAAGTTAAGCTCTTTAGCGCCGATGGTAGTTGGGCTTACGTTCCGCGAGAGTAGGACGCTGCCGGGCAATATTGTTAAATGGAGAATTAGCTCAGCTGGGAGAGCATCTGCCTTACAAGCAGAGGGTCGGCGGTTCGAACCCGTCATTCTCCACCATTTTTGCCGGCCTAGCTCAACTGGTAGAGCAACTGACTTGTAATCAGTAGGTTGGGGGTTCAAGTCCTCTGGCCGGCACCATTTTTTAGAGCCATT
>NZ_JAJNIK010000031.1:0-288 GCF_022386495.1 Mammaliicoccus sp. H-M34 | reverse complement strand
CCTGTTCCCATGCCGAACACAGAAGTTAAGCTCTTTAGCGCCGATGGTAGTTGGGCTTACGTTCCGCGAGAGTAGGACGTTGCCGGGCAAAATTCAATTTTGACCCTTGGGTCTTTTTTTCTTGAAAAAGTTGAAAATAAATTGAATTAAGTATTGACACAAGATAATAAAGAGAGTATAATTGTTTCTTGTGAGACAAAATGAACATTGAAAACTGAATGACAATATGTCAACGTTAATTCCAATAATTGAGTACTTATAGTACTTCAAAGAGTGATTGGCTTAACC
>NZ_JAJNIK010000030.1:0-297 GCF_022386495.1 Mammaliicoccus sp. H-M34 | reverse complement strand
GGCCGGCACCATTTTTTAGAGCCATTAGCTCAGTTGGTAGAGCATCTGACTTTTAATCAGAGGGTCAGAGGTTCGAATCCTCTATGGCTCACCATTATTAATATACAAAAATAATTATTTAGCGGAAGTAGTTCAGCGGTAGAATACAACCTTGCCAAGGTTGGGGTCGCGGGTTCGAATCCCGTCTTCCGCTCCATTATTATTTTTTTGCCGGGGTGGCGGAACTGGCAGACGCACAGGACTTAAAATCCTGCGGTAAGTGATTACCGTACCGGTTCGATTCCGGTCCTCGGCACC
>NZ_JAJNIK010000029.1:0-318 GCF_022386495.1 Mammaliicoccus sp. H-M34 | reverse complement strand
AAGATGGAAACAAAATTGGTGAAGGCGTCGCAAATGATCAAGGTGTCGCTGAAATTACGCCAACTAGACCATTACCTGAAGGTAATATTACGGCCAAAGCAACAGATAACGCAGAAACACCAAATACGTCTGATGCTTCTGATCCAGTAAAAGCGACAGATACAACAGCTCCAGTTAAACCAGTTATCACTACTGATTTAACAGGACAAGCTCATATGACGCCAACAATTTCTGTGAATGCTGAACCTAAATCTAAAGTTGAAATCTTTGATAAAGATGGAAACAAAATTGGTGAAGGCGTCGCAAATGATCAAGGTG
>NZ_JAJNIK010000028.1:0-375 GCF_022386495.1 Mammaliicoccus sp. H-M34 | reverse complement strand
GCGATTATTAAGCTTGAATTTCGTTAGAAATTCACTCGGTTTATTGCTTGGTAAAATCTATTTGCTTACTTATCTAGTTTTCAATGTGCAAAATAATTATGGTGGAGACTAGCGGGATCGAACCGCTGACCTCCTGCGTGCAAAGCAGGCGCTCTCCCATCTGAGCTAAGCCCCCTAATTGGGTAATTAAATTTTTAATGGTGGGCCTAAATGGACTCGAACCATCGACCTCACGCTTATCAGGCGTGCGCTCTAACCAGCTGAGCTATAGGCCCATTCTTAAATTGAATGTTAAATAAACATTCAAAACTGAATACAATATGTCTCCGTTATTCCATGACCTAATGGTCATTCCGTAATATCCTTAGAAAGGAG
>NZ_JAJNIK010000027.1:0-396 GCF_022386495.1 Mammaliicoccus sp. H-M34 | reverse complement strand
AAGGTAATATTACAGCCAAAGCAACGGATAATGCGGAATCACCGAATACATCTGACGCTTCTGACTCAATCAAGGCAACTGATACAACAGCGCCAGTTAAACCTATCATCACAACTGATTTAACTGGTAAAGCTCATATGACGCCAACGATTTCTGTAACCGCTGAACCAGGTTCTACTGTTGAATTATTCGATAAAGATGGCAATAAGATTGGTGAAGCTATGGCCAATGATCAAGGTGTTGCGGAAATCACGCCAACCACACCATTACCTGAAGGTAATATTACGGCCAAAGCAACAGATAACGCAGAAACACCAAATACGTCTGATGCTTCTGATCCAATCAAAGCGACAGATACAACAGCTCCAGTTAAACCAGTTATCACTACTGATTTAA
>NZ_JAJNIK010000026.1:0-452 GCF_022386495.1 Mammaliicoccus sp. H-M34 | reverse complement strand
TTGGTTAAGCCAATCACTCTTTGAAGTACTATAAGTACTCAATTATTGGAATTAACGTTGACATATTGTCATTCAGTTTTCAATGTTCATTATCTATTTTAAAAATGGTGGAGACTAGCGGGATCGAACCGCTGACCTCCTGCGTGCAAAGCAGGCGCTCTCCCATCTGAGCTAAGCCCCCAAGATATTAATAGAAGTCGGGAAGACAGGATTCGAACCTGCGACCCCTTGGTCCCAAACCAAGTGCTCTACCAAGCTGAGCTACTTCCCGTTATTTAAAAATGGCGCGCCCGAGAGGAGTCGAACCCCTAGCCTCTTGATCCGTAGTCAAACGCTCTATCCAATTGAGCTACGGGCGCTAAAAATGGTGCCGAGGACCGGAATCGAACCGGTACGGTAATCACTTACCGCAGGATTTTAAGTCCTGTGCGTCTGCCAGTTCCGCCACCCCG
>NZ_JAJNIK010000025.1:0-496 GCF_022386495.1 Mammaliicoccus sp. H-M34 | reverse complement strand
AGGTGGTACGAAAGATACAATTGTAGTAAATGCTGAACCTGGTTCTACTGTCGAGTTATTCGATAAAGATGGTAATAAGATTGGTGAAGGTGTTGCTAATGATCAAGGTGTCGCTGAAATCACACCGACAACACCATTACCTGAAGGTAATATCATAGCGAAAGCGACGGATAATGCAGAAACGCCGAATACGTCTGACGCTTCTGAACCTGTCAAAGCGAAAGATACAACACCGCCAACTAAACCTGTCATTCAAACAGACTTAACTGATAAAGGTGGTACGAAAGATCCAATTGTTGTAAATGCTGAACCTGGTACTACTGTTGAATTATTCGATAAAGATGGAAACAAAATTGGTGAAGGCGTCGCAAATGATCAAGGTGTTGCTGAAATCACACCGACAACACCATTACCTGAAGGTAATATCATAGCGAAAGCGACGGATAATGCAGAAACGCCGAATACGTCTGACGCATCTGAACCAGTCAAATCGAAA
>NZ_JAJNIK010000024.1:0-543 GCF_022386495.1 Mammaliicoccus sp. H-M34 | reverse complement strand
TTCCCCTTCGGGGGACAAAGTGACAGGTGGTGCATGGTTGTCGTCAGCTCGTGTCGTGAGATGTTGGGTTAAGTCCCGCAACGAGCGCAACCCTTAAGCTTAGTTGCCATCATTAAGTTGGGCACTCTAGGTTGACTGCCGGTGACAAACCGGAGGAAGGTGGGGATGACGTCAAATCATCATGCCCCTTATGATTTGGGCTACACACGTGCTACAATGGATAATACAAAGGGCAGCGAACCCGCGAGGTCAAGCAAATCCCATAAAATTATTCTCAGTTCGGATTGTAGTCTGCAACTCGACTACATGAAGCTGGAATCGCTAGTAATCGTAGATCAGCATGCTACGGTGAATACGTTCCCGGGTCTTGTACACACCGCCCGTCACACCACGAGAGTCTGTAACACCCGAAGCCGGTGGAGTAACCTTTTATTAGGAGCTAGCCGTCGAAGGTGGGACAAATGATTGGGGTGAAGTCGTAACAAGGTAGCCGTATCGGAAGGTGCGGCTGGATCACCTCCTTTCTAAGGATATTACGGAATG
>NZ_JAJNIK010000023.1:0-891 GCF_022386495.1 Mammaliicoccus sp. H-M34 | reverse complement strand
GATCGAAGACTTAATCAAAATTTTTAACTCGGTTTAACGCCGTAAAATCTGCTTACTATCTAGTTTTGAATGTGCAATACATTCTAATAGTTATTGCGAAGAGAAAACGCTTATAGACGACGAATCACAATGGATGATAAATGAGTTTACTCAGGTAAATGAATGCGAAAGCCAGTAGTGATGAGGAAGTATGTGAACGCTTGTCTCAAGCAACATTTGTCTGGTGACGATAGCAAAGAGGTCACACCTGTTCCCATGCCGAACACAGAAGTTAAGCTCTTTAGCGCCGATGGTAGTTGGGCTTACGTTCCGCGAGAGTAGGACGTTGCCGGGCAAATAATAATTATACATATGTTATTAAAATGGAGAATTAGCTCAGCTGGGAGAGCATCTGCCTTACAAGCAGAGGGTCGGCGGTTCGAACCCGTCATTCTCCACCATTTTAAGCCGGCCTAGCTCAACTGGTAGAGCAACTGACTTGTAATCAGTAGGTTGGGGGTTCAAGTCCTCTGGCCGGCACCATTTTTTAGAGCCATTAGCTCAGTTGGTAGAGCATCTGACTTTTAATCAGAGGGTCAGAGGTTCGAATCCTCTATGGCTCATAGCGGGTGTGGCGGAATTGGCAGACGCACTAGACTTAGGATCTAGCGCCGCAAGGCGTGGGGGTTCGACTCCCTTCACCCGCATTTTATTAATATGATTCAAGCATTTAATCTTGCAGAAGTAGTTCAGCGGTAGAATACAACCTTGCCAAGGTTGGGGTCGCGGGTTCGAATCCCGTCTTCTGCTCCATTATTTGCCGGGGTGGCGGAACTGGCAGACGCACAGGACTTAAAATCCTGCGGTAAGTGATTACCGTACCGGTTCGATTCCGGTCCTCGGCACCATTTT
>NZ_JAJNIK010000022.1:0-993 GCF_022386495.1 Mammaliicoccus sp. H-M34 | reverse complement strand
TCTTTTTAGTTATGTGAATATAGATGTCCTTAGTTACACTTCTCTCCACTTGTGTGAATATGGGCACCCTTGCTTACACTTCTTTTTAGTTGTGTGAATATAGATGTCCTTTCTTACACTTCTCTCGACTTGTGTGAATATGGGCACCCTTGCTTACACTTCTCTCCACTTGTGTGAATATGGACACCCTTACTTACACTTCTCTCGACTTGTGTGAATATGGACACCCTTATATTTACTTCTTATAGATTATAAATCATTGTCATTAAAATATAAAAACCGCCTGATTCAAGAACTTTGGTCCCGAATTAGGCGGTTTACTTTGTAGCGCAATTTATCTAATAGCTTCCCTTACTATAAAATAAGATTTTCAAATTTATGGCTAATTTCTTCTACTTTATCTTTATTCCCTACTTCTCTAAAGTAAAGTATTGCTTTTTGATACATTTCTATTGCTTTCTTTCTATTTTTTAGTGAAACGTATATATCTGCAAACTGATTAAATCCTTCTCCCATAATTTCAAAGTCATATTTCATTACGTTAGCTTCTAAGTCTCTTAATAACATCATAGCTTCATGATCATTACCTTCTTTTATAAAATCACTAACGTTCTTAATTCCCTTTTTAATATACATCTTAAAATAAACTCCTTTTATCCATATCTATATTAGCTATATCATTGTAATACCTATGTTGGCTAAATACAAGTTAACTAAAATGTATTTAGTATTAAATCAATAATTATTTTATAACACTTTTGTTTTACAAATAGAAGTATTAGGGTCATTATTCTGAGTAATGTCCGTAAGAGGTATTGTTAGAGACATAATTCTGAGTAATGTCCGTAAGAGGTGCTGTTAGGGACATAATTACGAGTAATGTCCGTAAGAGGTGCTGTTAGGGACATAATTCTGAGTAATGTCCGTAAGATGTATTGTTAGGGACATAATTCTGAGTAATGTCCGTAAGGGGTGTTGTTAGGGACATTATTC
>NZ_JAJNIK010000020.1:0-1238 GCF_022386495.1 Mammaliicoccus sp. H-M34 | reverse complement strand
CAAGCTCATATGACGCCAACGATTTCTGTAAACGCTGAACCAGGTTCTACAGTCGAATTATTCGATAAAGATGGCAACAAAATTGGTGAAGGGGTCGCAAATCATCAAGGTGTAGTTGAAATTACACCAACAACACCATTACCTGAAGGTAATATCACAGCCAAAGCGACAGATAATGCGGAATCACCGAATACGTCTGATGCTTCAGATCCAATCAAAGCGACAGATACTACAGCTCCGGCTAAACCAGTTATCACAACTGATTTAACAGGTAAAGCTCATATGACACCAATCATTTCAGTAAACGCTGAACCAGGCTCTAATGTTGAATTATTCGATAAAGATGGAAACAAAATTGGTGAAGCTATTGCCAATGATCAAGGTGTTGCGGAAATCACGCCAACAACACCATTACCTGAAGGTAATATCACAGCCAAAGCGACAGATAATGCGGAATCACCGAATACGTCTGATGCTTCAGATCCAATCAAAGCGACAGATACTACAGCTCCGGCTAAACCAGTTATCACAACTGATTTAACAGGTAAAGCTCATATGACACCAATCATTTCAGTAAACGCTGAACCAGGCTCTAATGTTGAATTATTCGATAAAGATGGAAACAAAATTGGTGAAGCTATTGCCAATGATCAAGGTGTTGCGGAAATCACGCCAACAACACCATTACCTGAAGGTAATATCACAGCCAAAGCAACAGATAACGCAGAAACACCGAATACGTCTGATGCTTCTGATCCAATCAAGGCAACTGATACAACAGCTCCAGTTAAACCTGTCATCACAACTGATTTAACAGGACAAGCTCATATGACGCCAACGATTTCTGTAAACGCTGAACCGGGTTCTACAGTCGAATTATTCGATAAAGATGGAAACAAAATTGGTGAAGCAATGGCGAATGATCAAGGTGTCGCTGAAATTACGCCAACTAGACCATTACCTGAAGGTAATATTACGGCGAAAGCGACGGATAATGCAGAAACACCGAATACGTCTGACGCTTCAGATCCAATCAAAGCGACAGATACAACAGCGCCAGTTAAACCTGTCATCACAACTGATTTAATAGGCCAAGCTCATAAGACGCCACCGATTTCTGTAAACGCTGAACCGGGTTCTACAGTCCAATTATTCGATAAAGATGGAAACAAAATTGGTGAAGCAATGGCGAATGATCAAGGTGTCGCTGAAATTACGCCAACTAGACCATTACCTGA
>NZ_JAJNIK010000019.1:0-1674 GCF_022386495.1 Mammaliicoccus sp. H-M34 | reverse complement strand
ACAAAATTGGTGAAGCAATGGCGAATGATCAAGGTGTCGCTGAAATTACGCCAACTAGACCATTACCTGAAGGTAATATTACGGCGAAAGCAACAGATAATGCAGAAACACCAAATACGTCTGATGCTTCTGATCCAATCAAAGCGACAGATACAACAGCTCCAGTTAAACCAGTTATCACTACTGATTTAACAGGACAAGCTCATATGACGCCAACGATTTCTGTAAACGCTGAACCAGGTTCTACAGTCGAATTATTCGATAAAGACGGAAACAAAATTGGTGAAGGGGTCGCAAATGATCAAGGTATCGCTGAAATTACACCGACAACGCCATTACCTGAAGGTAATATTACGGCGAAAGCAACAGATAACGCAGAAACACCGAATACGTCGGACGCTTCTGACCCAATCAAGGCGACAGATACAACGGCTCCGGTTAAACCTGTCATCACTACAGACTTAATAGGCCAAGCTCATATGACGCCAACGATTTCTGTAAACGCTGAACCAGGTTCTAATGTTGAATTATTCGATAAAGATGGCAACAAAATTGGTGAAGCTATGGCCAATGATCAAGGTGTCGCTCAAATCACACCAACAACACCATTACCTGAAGGTAATATTACGGCCAAAGCAACAGATAACGCAGAAACACCGAATACGTCTGATGCTTCTGACCCAATCAAGGCGACAGATACAACTGCTCCGACTAAACCTGTCATCACAACTGATTTAACTGGTAAAGCTCATATGACGCCAACGATTTCTGTGAATGCTGAAGCAGGTTCTACTGTTGAATTATTTGATAAAGATGGAAACAAAATTGGTGAAGGCGTCGCAAATGATCAAGGTGTAGTTGAAATTACGCCAACAACACCATTACCTGAAGGTAATATTACGGCCAAAGCGACAGATAACGCAGAAACACCGAATACGTCTGACGCTTCTAATCCAATCAAGGCAACAGATACAACAGCGCCGGCTAAACCTGTCATCACTACAGACTTAACAGGCCAAGCTCATATGACGCCAACGATTTCTGTGAATGCTGAAGCAGGTTCTAATGTTGAATTATTCGATAAAGACGGCAACAAAATTGGTGAAGCTATTGCCAATGATCAAGGTGTGGCTGAAATTACGCCAACAACACCATTACCTGAAGGTAATATTACGGCCAAAGCAACGGATAATGCGGAATCACCGAATACATCTGACGCTTCTGATCCAGTCAAGGCAACTGATACAACGGCTCCGACTAAACCTGTCATCACAACTGATTTAACAGGACAAGCTCATATGACGCCAACGATTTCTGTAAATGCTGAGCCAGGTTCTAATGTTGAATTATTCGATAAAGACGGCAACAAAATTGGTGAAGCTATTGCCAATGATCAAGGTGTGGCTGAAATTACTCCAACAACACCATTACCTGAAGGTAATATTACAGCCAAAGCAACGGATAATGCGGAATCACCGAATACATCTGACGCTTCTGACTCAATCAAGGCAACTGATACAACAGCTCCAGTTAAACCAGTTATCACTACTGATTTAACAGGACAAGCTCATATGACGCCAACGATTTCTGTGAATGCTGAACCTAAATCTAAAGTTGAAATCTTTGATAAAGATGGAAACAAAATTGGTGAAGGCGTCGCAAATGATCAAGGTG
>NZ_JAJNIK010000018.1:0-3165 GCF_022386495.1 Mammaliicoccus sp. H-M34 | reverse complement strand
ACTATTAGAATGTATTGCACATTCAAAACTAGATAGTAAGCAGATTTTACGGCGTTAAACCGAGTTAAAAATTTTGATTAAGTCTTCGATCGATTAGTATTCGTCAGCTACACACATTACTGCGCTTACACCCCGAACCTATTAACCTCATCATCTTTGAGGGATCTTATAACCGAAGTTGGGAAATCTCATCTTGAGGGGGGCTTCATGCTTAGATGCTTTCAGCACTTATCCCGTCCATACATAGCTACCCAGCTATGCCGCTGGCGCGACAACTGGTACACCAGAGGTATGTCCATCCCGGTCCTCTCGTACTAAGGACAGCTCCTCTCAAATTTCCTACGCCCACGACGGATAGGGACCGAACTGTCTCACGACGTTCTGAACCCAGCTCGCGTACCGCTTTAATGGGCGAACAGCCCAACCCTTGGGACCGACTACAGCCCCAGGATGCGATGAGCCGACATCGAGGTGCCAAACCTCCCCGTCGATGTGAACTCTTGGGGGAGATAAGCCTGTTATCCCCGGGGTAGCTTTTATCCGTTGAGCGATGGCCCTTCCATGCGGAACCACCGGATCACTAAGTCCGTCTTTCGACCCTGCTCGACTTGTAAGTCTCGCAGTCAAGCTCCCTTGTGCCTTTACACTCTGCGAATGATTTCCAACCATTCTGAGGGAACCTTTGAGCGCCTCCGTTACTCTTTAGGAGGCGACCGCCCCAGTCAAACTGCCCGCCTGACACTGTCTCCCACCATGATCAAATGGTGCGGGTTAGAAAGTCAACACAGCCAGGGTAGTATCCCACCAGCGCCTCCACGTAAGCTAGCGCTCACGCTTCAAAGGCTCCTACCTATCCTGTACAAGCTGTGCCAAATTTCAATATCAGGCTACAGTAAAGCTCCACGGGGTCTTTCCGTCCTGTCGCGGGTAACCTGCATCTTCACAGGTACTATGATTTCACCGAGTCTCTCGTTGAGACAGTGCCCAAATCGTTACGCCTTTCGTGCGGGTCGGAACTTACCCGACAAGGAATTTCGCTACCTTAGGACCGTTATAGTTACGGCCGCCGTTTACTGGGGCTTCGATTCGTAGCTTCGCAGAAGCTAACCACTCCTCTTAACCTTCCAGCACCGGGCAGGCGTCAGCCCCTATACATCACCTTACGGTTTAGCAGAGACCTGTGTTTTTGATAAACAGTCGCTTGGGCCTATTCACTGCGGCTCTTCAAGGCTTGCACCCTAAAAAGCACCCCTTCTCCCGAAGTTACGGGGTCATTTTGCCGAGTTCCTTAACGAGAGTTCGCTCGCTCACCTTAGAATTCTCATCTTGACTACCTGTGTCGGTTTGCGGTACGGGCACCTATTTTCTAACTAGAGGCTTTTCTTGGCAGTGTGAAATCAACGACTCGCCGGATACATGATCCAGCTCCCCATCACAACTCAACCTTATAAGTGCCGGATTTGCCTAACACTCAGTCTTGTTGCTTGGACGTGCACTCCAACAGCACGCTTCGCCTATCCTACTGCGTCCCCCCATCGTTCAAACAATCATAGGTGGTACAGGAATATCTACCTGTTATCCATCGCCTACGCCTATCGGCCTCGGCTTAGGTCCCGACTAACCCAGAGCGGACGAGCCTTCCTCTGGAAACCTTAGTCAATCGGTGGATGGGATTCTCACCCATCTTTCGCTACTCACACCGGCATTCTCACTTCTAAACATTCCACATGTCCTTACGATCATGCTTCAACACGTTTAGAACGCTCTCCTACCACTATCCTTACGGATAATCCACAGCTTCGGTAATATGTTTAGCCCCGGTACATTTTCGGCGCAGTGTCACTCGACTAGTGAGCTATTACGCACTCTTTAAATGATGGCTGCTTCTAAGCCAACATCCTAGTTGTCTGGGCAACGCCACATCCTTTTCCACTTAACATATATTTTGGGACCTTAGCTGGTGGTCTGGGCTGTTTCCCTTTCGACTACGGACCTTATCACCCATAGTCTGACTCCCAAGTTAAATTATTTGGCATTCGGAGTTTGTCTGAATTCGGTAACCCTAGAGGGGCCCCTCGTCCAAACAGTGCTCTACCTCCAATAATCATCACTTGAGGCTAGCCCTAAAGCTATTTCGGAGAGAACCAGCTATCTCCAAGTTCGATTGGAATTTCTCCGCTACCCACACCTCATCCGCTCACTTTTCAACGTAAGTCGGTTCGGTCCTCCATTCAGTGTTACCTGAACTTCAACCTGGACATGGGTAGATCACTTGGTTTCGGGTCTACGACCAGATACTCATTCGCCCTATTCAGACTCGCTTTCGCTACGGCTCCACATTTACTGCTTAACCTTGCATCAAATCGTAACTCGCCGGTTCATTCTACAAAAGGCACGCCATCACCCATTAACGGGCTCTGACTATTTGTAAGCACACGGTTTCAGGTTCTATTTCACTCCCCTTCCGGGGTGCTTTTCACCTTTCCCTCACGGTACTGGTTCACTATCGGTCACTAGAGAGTATTTAGCCTTGGGAGATGGTCCTCCCGGATTCCGACGGAATTACACGTGTTCCGCCGTACTCAGGATCCACTCAGGAGAGAAATAACTTTCGACTACAGGACCATTACCTTCTATGGTTGGTTTTTCCAAAACCATTCGTCTAATTATTTCCTTTGTAACTCCGTATTGAGTGTCCTACAACCCCAACAGGCAAGCCTGTTGGTTTGGGCTATTCCCGTTTCGCTCGCCGCTACTCAGGGAATCGAGTTTTCTTTCTCTTCCTCCGGGTACTAAGATGTTTCAGTTCTCCGGGTGTGCCTTCTCACATACTATGTATTCATATGTGGATAACATGACATAACTCATGCTGGGTTTCCCCATTCGGAAATCTCTGGATCAAAGCGTACTTACAGCTCCCCAAAGCATATCGTCGTTAGTAACGTCCTTCTTCGGCTTCTAGTGCCAAGGCATCCACCGTGCGCCCTTAATAACTTAATCTAATATTTCCTTATACATAAATGTTTAAGAAAATAACTGTTATTAATCTGTGATGTCGTCTAAAAAGACGACGCGCGATTATTAAGCTTGAATTTC
Organism: Mammaliicoccus sp. H-M34; assembly: GCF_022386495.1. Lineage (NCBI taxonomy): Bacteria > Bacillati > Bacillota > Bacilli > Caryophanales > Staphylococcaceae > Mammaliicoccus > Mammaliicoccus sp. H-M34. Next base: position 69 of record NZ_JAJNIK010000018.1, on the reverse strand, counting down.
GTTAGAAATTCACTCGGTTTATTGCTTGGTAAAATCTATTTGCTTACTTATCTAGTTTTCAATGTGCAA
>NZ_JAJNIK010000017.1:0-3229 GCF_022386495.1 Mammaliicoccus sp. H-M34 | reverse complement strand
GGTTTAGTTGGCGGTGTTGTATCTTTCGCTTTGACAGGTTCAGAAGCGTCAGACGTATTCGGTGTTTCCGCGTTATCCGTTGCTTTGGCTGTGATATTACCTTCAGGTAATGGTGTTGACGGTGTAATTTCAGCAACACCTTGATCATTTGCGACGCCTTCACCAATTTTATTGCCGTCTTTATCGAATAACTCGACAGTAGAGCCTGGATCAGCTTTTACAATAATTGGATCTTTTGTGCCAGATTTACCAGTTAAATCTGTTTGAATCACTGGTTTAGTTGGCGGTGTTGTATCTTTCGATTTGACAGGTTCAGAAGCATCAGATGTATTTGGCGTTTCCGCGTTATCCGTTGCTTTGGCTGTGATATTACCTTCTGGTAATGGTGTTGTCGGTGTAATTTCAGCAACGCCTTGATCATTAGCGATGCCTTCACCAATCTTATTACCATCTTTATCGAATAATTCTACTTTAGAGCCTGGATCAGCTTTTACAACAATTGAATCTTTCGTACCACCTTTATCAGTTAAGTCTGTTTGAATGACAGGCTTAGTTGGCGGTGTTGTATCTTTCGATTTGACTGGTTCAGATGCGTCAGACGTATTTGGCGTTTCTGCATTATCCGTCGCTTTCGCTATGATATTACCTTCAGGTAATGGTGTTGTCGGTGTAATTTCAGCGATACCTTGATCATTAGCGACACCCTCTCCAATCTTATTGCCATCTTTATCGAATAATTCGACAGTAGATCCTGGGTCAGCTTTTACAACAATTGGATCTTTCGTACCACCTTTATCATTTAAATCTGTTTGAATGACAGGTTTAGTTGGCGGTGTTGTATCTTTTGATTTGACAGGTTCAGAAGCATCAGATGTATTCGGCGTTTCTGCATTATCCGTTGCTTTCGCTGTGATATTACCTTCAGGTAATGGTGTTGAAGGTGTAATTTCAGCAACACCTTGATCATTAGCAACACCTTCACCTATTTTATTGCCATCTTTATCGAATAACTCGACAGTAGAACCAGGTTCAGCATTTATTACAATTGGATCTTTTGTACCACCTTTATCAGTTAAGTCTGTTTGAATGACAGGTTTAGTTGGCGGTGTTGTATCTTTCGCTTTGACTGGATCCGAAGCATCAGACGTATTCGGCGTTTCTGCATTATCTGTCGCTTTAGCCGTAATATTACCTTCTGGTAATGGTGTTGTTGGCGTAATTTCAGCCACACCTTGATCATTTGCGATGCCTTCACCAATCTTATTGCCATCTTTGTCGAAGATTTCAACTTTATTTCCAGGGTCAGTAGTCACTGTAATTGGATCTTTTGTACCACCTTTATCAGTTAAGTCTGTTTGAATCACAGGTTTAGTTGGCGGTGTTGTATCTTTCGCTTTGACAGGTTCAGAAGCGTCAGACGTATTCGGTGTTTCCGCGTTATCCGTTGCTTTGGCTGTGATATTACCTTCAGGTAATGGTGTTGACGGTGTAATTTCAGCAACACCTTGATCATTTGCGACGCCTTCACCAATTTTATTGCCGTCTTTATCGAATAACTCGACAGTAGAGCCTGGATCAGCTTTTACAATAATTGGATCTTTTGTGCCAGCTTTACCAGTTAAATCTGTTTGAATGACAGGTTTAGTTGGCGGTGTTGTATCTTTTGATTTTACTGGATCAGAAGCGTCAGATGTATTCGGTGTTTCCGCGTTATCCGTTGCTTTCGCTGTGATATTACCTTCAGGTAATGGAATAGTTGGTGTAATTTCAGCGATACCTTGATCATTAGCAACACCTTCACCAATCTTATTACCATCTTTATCGAACAATTCAACTTTAGAATTAGGTTCAGCGTTTACTACAATAGGATCTTTCGTACCACCTTTATCAGTTAAATCTGTTTGAATGACAGGTTTACTTGGTGGTGTTGTATCTTTCGATTTAACTGGATCTGAAGCATCAGACGTATTTGGTGTTTCCGCGTTATCCGTTGCTTTAGCCGTAATATTACCTTCAGGTAATGGTTTTGTCGGTGTAATTTCAGCAACACCTTGATCATTTGCGATACCTTCACCAATCTTATTACCATCTTTATCGAATAACTCGACAGTAGAACCAGGTTCAGCATTTACTACAATTGTATCTTTCGTACCACCTTTATCAGTTAAGTCTGTAGTTATAACAGGTTTAGTTGGTGGTGTTGTATCTTTTGATTTAACTGGATCTGAAGCATCAGATGTATTCGGTGTTTCCGCATTATCCGTTGCTTTGGCTATGATATTACCTTCAGGTAATGGAATAGTTGGTGTAATTTCAGCAACACCTTGATCATTAGCAACACCTTCACCAATCTTATTACCATCTTTATCGAACAATTCAACTTTAGAATTAGGTTCAGCATTTACAAGAATTGGATCTTTCGTACCACCTTTATCAGTTAAGTCTGTTTGAATCACAGGTTTAGTTGGTGGTGTTGTATCTTTTGATTTAACTGGATCCGAAGCATCAGATGTATTCGGTGTTTCCGCATTATCTGTTGCTTTCGCCGTAATATTACCTTCAGGTAATGGTTTTGTTGGTGTGATTTCAGCAACACCTTGATTATTTGCGATGCCCTCACCAATTTTGTTACCATCTTTATCGAACAATTCTACTTTAGAATGAGGTTCAGCGTTTACTACAATTGGATCTCTCGTACCAGCTTTACCAGATAGATCTGTTTGAATGACAGGTTTAGCCGGAGCTGTTGTATCTGTCGCTTTGATTGGATCTGAAGTATCAGACGTATTCGGTGTTTCCGCATTATCTGTCGCTTTGGCTGTGATATTACCTTCAGGTAATGGTGTTGTTGGTGTGATTTGAGCGACACCTTGATCATTGGCCATAGCTTCACCAATTTTGTTTCCATCTTTATCGAATAATTCAACAGTAGAACCTGGTTCAGCATTCACAGAAATAGTTGGTGTAGTTCCTGCTTGACCAGTTAAGTCTGTAGTGATGATAGGTTTAACTGGTGCTGTTGTATCAGTTGCCTTGATTGGGTCAGAAGCGTCAGATGTATTCGGTGTTTCCGCATTATCTGTCGCTTTGGCTGTGATATTACCTTCAGGTAATGGTGTTGTCGGTGTAATTTCAACTACACCTTGATCATTTGCGACGCCTTCACCAATTTTGTTTCCATCTTTATCAAAGATTTCAACTTTAGATTTAGGTTCAGCATTCACAGAAA
>NZ_JAJNIK010000016.1:0-6585 GCF_022386495.1 Mammaliicoccus sp. H-M34 | reverse complement strand
GGCCTGTATTTCGTGTTTTCGGGTCGCTTATTTTATTTATCGGCCTGTATTTCGTGTTTTCGGGTCGATAATTATTTTTATCGGCCTGTATTTCTCGTTTCTGGACCGGTAATTTTATTTATCGGTCCAGAAACCCGAAATACCACATCAAATACAAAATGGCTGAGACAAATTTGTCTCAGCCATTTATTTCCCCTTATATTAAAGCGTCATTACCTTTTTCTTGTTCTACTAGTTTTTTATCATATATTTTAATGAATGGGAACCATATTAAGAATGCTACAAATCCACAAATAAGTGATACTAATACGGCCATTAGACTACCTGCTGTACCAATAAATGCTCCAAATCCTATAGGTGATGGCCATGGTACTTGTGCGATGATTGGTTTTACAAGTTCTAATTTGATTGTCCAGTAACCTATTGAAGCTGATACCATTGGTGCTAAGAAGAATGGTATTGCTAAGAATGGATTATAAACGATTGGTAAACCGAATACGAGTGGTTCGTTGATATTGAATAAACCTGGTACTAATGAAGCTTTACCTAATACTTTCAATTGTTCTGATTTAGCTAAGAAAGCTATAAAGATACATAACCCTAATGTTGCACCTGAACCTCCCATTACAACGAATGAATTTTGGAATTCTCCTGCAAATGGGATGTTTGCGCCTTCTATATTTAGCTGCATATTTGTAAGTACGATTGGTGTAATAAATGCACTGATGATATTTGCTCCGTGAATCCCTACTATCCAAAGTGCATGTATTAAGAAGTATATAACTAAAATTCCTAACCAACTACTCGTCAAGTACACTACAAATCCAAATGGTACTGCAATTATTTTAAAGATATCCGTATTAAATGCTACTAAAATACCTGTGAAAGTTAGTATGACAAAAGCAACTAAGAATGCTGGTATTAATGCTGTGAAGGATCTGGAAACACCTTCAGGAACTGCTTCTGGCATCTTAATAATCCATTGGCGTTTCACACATAATCTATATAATTGTACAGCGATGATGGACATTATAATAGCTGTAAATATCCCAGTCGTGCCAAGCCTACTTACACCATCCCCTGACATCTCCCAGCCATTAAATATGTTGACATCTTTCTTCATAATGTTCACAAGAACCATCTTACCGTCTTCCATTATTAATTGTGGAATAGCCATGAAAAATGCAAACATAGATAATAATGCACCGTTAAGCGGATTAACTTCTAAATCTTCTTCATCAGCATAAATTTTTGTGTATTCATAACCGATAACTAAACAGAAATACAATGCTAATATGCCCATTGTTGCCTTATTGGCTAACATGTATAAGTCACCAATTTTTAAAAAGGTATTATTCCAAAATCCTTCTAAAAACGTAAAGGTTTGCGGTATAACATTTAATACTAAAAACATCGAACCAACAATTGTAAATGGTATACAAGCCATACCAGCAGCCATGATTGCTCTTACAATTCTAAATGAAGCTATTTTCCCCATTGGACCCATTAAATACTTCTCTAAAAAAGCAAAAACTTTATTTTCTGATTCCATAACCTAGACCCCTTTTCTTTGTTTAGTTCATTGCATTTTCAAACCTTTGTAATCGTTTATAATGCCAATCTTTGTTATGTCGAATATTATATAATCTAAACAAAATGAAACCACTAACGACTAATCCTCCGACAAGTACACCAGCTACAATTAACCTTGAACTCGTTTGGTCGACTATAAATGGATATAAATATTGAAATAAAGGTGTTAATAATATTATTGGTATTAATGCTACATTGACCGCGAATAAACTTAAAAAGCAAGACTGTGTATATTTAACATTGTTCGAATGATTACCATACATTCGCACTTGCTCTGCAACACTTATTAAAATGATGATCATTAGTACAAGTGGTATGACCAAAGTTAATGAGCGACTCATCACAAGTGTAAAAAACCAATATAGATTTGAGAAAAAGAACAAAGCTGACATATATCTGATTAATAAAAATCGATTAAAGTACATTGCTTTAAGACTTGTTTCTTTTCTATTTTTTTCAAATTCCACTTTTGTTCTTTCATCCATTTTTTATCCCTCTTTTAAAGTGCATCATTTACTTTTTTATATAAGTGAAGCATCTCGATAGCTACCTCTCTTAAAGTCATTGTAGTCATAAGATGATCCTGGGCGTGAACCATAATAATTTCCATATTAATGGATTCACCTGATGCATATTTTTGTAATAAATCAGTTTGAGATTGATGCGCTAATGTTATTTCTTGATTTGCTTCATCTAATATTTGCTCAGCTAGCTCATAGTTATCCTCGCGCATATTTTTAAAAGCATCATGTATATTTGTACGCGCAGTACCACTATGTAAAATAATTTCAAACGCAACAACTTGAATTTCTTCTTGTTCCATAAGCTAAACCCCTTTATTTATGATATTGACCGACCATATAATTTTTAAAGCTGTTATAATCTTTGCAATTCATGATTTCTGCTATTTTTTCATCAGAATCAATTAGATTAACGATAATATCAATAATCGTTTTGAGCTCATTGTCATTATATTTTGAAGGGGATAACATAATGACAAGTTTGATTTGTTGATGTTGTTCGTCCCAATACACACCATTAGGTACGAGCGCTACAGCTATGCTTGAATAATCGCCTACTGGTTGTGCAGTATGAGGAACAGCTACATCATCACTAAATACAACCGTACTCAATTCTTCTCTAAAATTGAGTTGTCTTCGCAATTTATCTTCAAAATCTCGCTCTTCTTTTAAACTCAATTGCTTAATTAAAAGGTCAAAAATCGCCTCTTTTGTTATCGCCTCTTCAATATAATTAAATGAACTTTCATTACAATATTGGTTAAAGAACAAGCTATATTGTTCTGTTGCAACATTTTCTTCTAATGCATCATTATATGAAAATTTATTATCATGATGATGAATAAATGTATTTATTTTTTTAATATCTTGTTCGTTAAGTAACACATTCACTTGAATAACCGGTACTTTAAAAACAATTGTAGATAGATCAATAGATGAAATAATTAAATCAATATGTTCTAATTTTTCATCGGTTATTTCATAGTAGCTAATTACATCGACTATATTCATCTGTAAACTAAATTCTCTTTCAGCTCTGACTTTGAGCATTTGAGCACTTCCATAGCCTGTCGCACAAATCACTAGCACATTTAACTTTTCACGCTGGTAATATTTTTCAATTGCTGCAAGTAAATGTAAAGTTAAGTATGCCCATTCTCCATCGCTCACTTCTTGATTTTTCAGTTCTTCTAACTCTCCAAAATATGTCTTAGTCATAGTAAGTGATGATTCATTTTGCGCTTTAATATCATTTAATATTGGATTTTCTAAATGAAATTTATTCTGAATACGCTTTATTAACGGTTCTAAATGTGTAACTAAACCATATAAAAGTTGACTATCAGACGACATCGGAAACCCTAAATCTTTTTCTATTTTATTTAATATTTTTGACACTCTCTGTGATAAGTCACTCTGAGCATCTTGATTTTGAAGTTGAGAACCTTTAGTCATAATGTGCAAGCTGATGTATTTAGCTTCTTCTTCTGGAAATGATATTTTATAAATTCGTTCAACACGATTTAGAATTTTTCTTGCAACTGATAATTCATTTTCAGTTAGCACTTCTTCATTTGAAGTGATTGTCTTCAAACTATAACCATCTAATAATCGCCTAATCATGAGCCCTAGATGTAACACTAGATTTTGAAGTATATAATCTGAAAGGTATACTTTAGATTCTCTCGTCTCATCAACTACAATGATCGCCAATTCTTCCATATTGATTTGTTGTAAAAGTGGTGTTTCTTGAAAATATTTATTAATAGAATGAAAGAAATGATTTCCTAAGAAATAATCCATTATAAAATGACGCTTATCTCTTTCATCCCCTTCAATCGCTATGCCATGCTGTTGTTTGCTCACAATCCCTAGATTATACTGAGCAATAATCTTTTTAATAGTTGCAATATCTTGAGAAACTGTAGACCTTGAAATATATAATTGCTCACTTAGTTGCTCAATCGTAATACCTACCTTTTTAAAAAGTAACAAGTTTAAAATGTAATACTGTCTATCTTTAGAATCATTGATATTTTCTTGCTCTGGACCATCTTTAGATAAATAACGTTTTAAAAAATTTTCAAATTCTATCATTAAGTCTATTTTGAGTTGGTATCCATACCCTTGCTTAGCAATGAGTGTTGCACCATTTTTTTCTACTTCAGGCTTTAATGTTTTGACATATTTTCTAATCGTTCTATCTGAGAGTTGTAGCATAGTCGCAATTTCTGAACTTTTAACAAATTCGTTGCGTCGTTGTGATAAATAACTGAGTATCTCTATTTCTCTTTGACTTAGCATAAGCTTCCCCTCATTTCATAGAGAGTATTATACCGTTTCTTCCATCCCTTGCAAAATTACACTCGCCAATTTTTCAATGCCCATTGGAATCGGAACATAAGCTTGTGGTGGTATATTAACGACTGGTTTATTCACTTTATCACCAGCTTCTTTTAATTTTTTGAAATACATTTTTGTTTGTGGACTTACTAAATATAAATCGAAAGATTGTTTTTCAATCATTCTTGCACCTTCATTTGCTGAAATTGCATCTACTTCAATATCATGTCCTTGTTCTTTTAAATAATTTGTTGTTTTTTTAGCCATTAAAGATGATGACATCCCTGCTGCACATATAATTAAAGCTTTTTTCATAATAAAAACCTCCGTGTTTTATAATTTTTCTCCATTAGTAGCAATGACATTTTTATACCAATGGAATGAATCTTTTTTAGATCGATCAAGCGTTCCGTTGCCTTCATTATCTTTATCCACATATATAAATCCGTATCTTTTCTTCATTTCGCCTGTACCAGCAGATACTAAATCAATGCATCCCCATGGTGTATATCCCATTAATTGAACGCCATCTTCATCGACTGCTTTTATAAATTGTTCGATATGTGTTTTTAAATATTCGATTCTATAATCATCGTGAACAATACCATCTTTACCTAATTCATCAATTGCACCAAATCCATTTTCAACAATAAACAAAGGTAGATGATACATATCTGTAAACCAATTCATTGCATATCGTAAGCCTTCAGGGTCGATTTGCCATCCCCAATCAGAAGCTTTTACAAAATCATTTTTTACTAAATCACGTGTCTCAACATAATCATATTGTTCATTGGATTTATCATGTGAAATAGCAAATGACATATAATAACTAAATCCTATATAATCAACTGTGCCATTTTTTAAATCTTCTACATCTTGATCCGTAATATCTAAATCAAAACTTTTAGACTTAAAGTATTTTTTCATATATCCAGGATATTCACCGTGAACATGAACATCTGTGAAATAATATCTTTTTTGCATCGCTTTTTGAGCCATAAGCACATCTTTAGGATTACAAGTTGCAGGATAAATTGGACACATCGCAATCATGCAACCAATTTCAAAGTGTGGATTAATTTGATGACCAATTTTAGTAGCTTGAGCACTTGCTACAAGTTCATAGTGTGCAGCTTGATACATAATTTGTTCTCTATTTTCACCGGCTTCGTATTTCACACCTGAATTTGTAAATGGCGCGAAATCTTCATCATAATTTGCTTGATTGTTAATTTCGTTAAAAGTCATCCAATACTTTACTTTGTCTTGATATCTTTCAAAACAAACAGTCGCAAATCGAACAAAGAAATCAACGACCTTTCTATTACGAAATCCTCCATATTCAGTTACTAAGTGATAGGGTAATTCAAAGTGTGACAATGTTACGACTGGTTCAATTCCATATTTAAGACATTCATCAAATAAGTCATCATAGAATTTCAGCCCTTTTTCATTTGGTTCTTGATCATCTCCATTTGGAAATATTCTTGACCAAGCAATTGAAGTTCGGAAACATTTAAAGCCCATCTCATGAAAAAGCTTAATATCTTCTTTGTATCGATGATAAAAATCAATCGCTTCGTGGTTCGGATAATTTTTACCTTCTATAACCCCATCCGTTATTTCTCTATGTTTCCCATGAGATGCTGCTGTCATTACATCAGCAACACTTATACCTTTACCATCTTCTTGCCATGCCCCTTCAAGTTGGTGTGCTGCAACAGCGCCTCCCCATAGAAAATCATTCGGTAGTTTTGACATTCAATATTCCTCCTTTAACCAAACTTTTCTTAATACACTTTTATTGTAAACGCTTTCATTATAGAGTAGCATCTTGAAAAGTTCCGTAGTATTACGGAAATGCATGATATTTAAGTAGAACTGTTTTGAATTTGGTTACGGGTTTATGGGGTTTCGGGTCGCTAAATTTTTTTATCGGCCTGTATTTTGCGTTTTCGGGTCGCTAATTATTTTTATCGGCCTGTATTTTGCGTTTTCGGGTCGCTAAATTTTTTTATCGGCCTGTATTTCGCGTTTTCGGGTCGCTAATTTTATTTATCGGCCTGTATTTTGCGTTTTCGGGTCGCTAATTTTATTTATCGGCCTGTATTTTGCGTTTCTGGAC
>NZ_JAJNIK010000015.1:0-18726 GCF_022386495.1 Mammaliicoccus sp. H-M34 | reverse complement strand
GTGCGATTCGGACTAAATCGAGTCAAAACGCACGAAGACTGTTGAGATATCGTGCGATTCAGGCAAAATTGAGCTAAAACGCACGAAGACTTCAAGCTCATTAAGCACATTTATACTAATTATAAAAGAATAACACCATATTTCTTGAGGCTGGGACAAATTAATTGTCCCAGCCTTTCAATGTTCGGTGTTGATTTTGAGGCTATCTTAGATTAACTATCTAATTAATCTTCAACTTGGTCGATCTCTTAGATTAACTGCTGACTTAATCTACAACTTGGTCAATCTCTTCGATTAACTCCCGACTTAATCTACAACTAGGTCGAATTCTTAGATTAACTTCCGACTTAATCTACAACTTGGCTGATTTCTTAGATTAACTGCTGATTTAATCTACAACTCGGCCGAACTCTTAGACTAACTTCCGACTTAATCTACAACATGGTCGAACTCTTCGATTAACTCCTAACTTAATCTACAATTTGGTCAAACTCTTCGATTAACTGCTGACTTAATCTACAACTCATCTAATTTTTTCAAAAATTGACGTAATTTCAATAGACTATATCTCATCTCTTAGATTAACTCCGACTTAATATACAACTTGGCCGATCTCTTAGATTAACTGCTGACTTAATCTACAACTCGGCCCAACTCTTAGATTAACGCCTGACTTAATCTACAACTCGGCTGAACTCTTCGATTAACTTCCGACTTAATCTACAACTCACCTCATTTTTTCAAAAAAACTTATTTATGTTCCACTTTCTTTGATTTTTAAATATTTTATATGAATATTATTATTAAGAGCTAACTTACTTAACAAATTCTACATTTCTACAGGGTTTTCGAGTATAATTAAGTGTTCTGAATATTATAGTTTTTAATATATAAATGATATAATTGCTTATAAGGTTAGATAGAAAGATATTTAAATGTGTACATTGTAATAATGGTATATAGGGAATAAATAAACATAGAATATTAGACATCATGGTCATATGCTTGATGTGAAAGGTAGATAAGGGAGAGATATTTATGGCAAATGTAAGAAAAGCAACGATAGAAGATTATTCTGGAATTAAAAATGTAGCATCTAAAGCTTGGTATGATACGTATACCAATATTTATACGGCTAGCACGGTGACGGCATTTTTAAATGCATCTTATTCTAAAGAGATGCTTCAGAAACGTATTAATGATTCTGATTTCTTTGTTGCAGAAGATGAAGAAAAGATTGTTGGTTTTGCGAACTTTATTAAAGGAACTGAGCTATATCTTTCTTCTCATTATGTTCTACCTGAAGCACAACGCGATGGTTATGGTAAAGCATTACTTTATGCTGGTCTAGACCAATATAAAGGTTTATACAAAGAAGTATATCTAGAAGTTGATGGTAAGAACGACATTGGTATTGCCTTTTATAAGAAAGAAGGTTTTGAAGTAATTCGTAAGTATGAAGAGTTATTGTTTGGAGATACAATGAGCACTACACTTATGAAAAAAACTTTTTAGGAGGTCGTTTGTAATGGAACAATCACTTAATAAATGGGTTTCTCAATTTTATGAAGCTTATGAAAATAAAAAAATTATTCCAAATGGTATTTTGCCTTCGAATATTACTGAACATGCAGCTTATGATATTCAAGAAGGTGTCTTGCAACGTAAGGAAGAAACAGAAGTTCATAAAGGATATAAAATTAGTTTAACGAGCCAAGAAACAAGAGATATCTTTTCTTCAACGACACCTTTATACGGTGCGATGGGTGAAACGACTATTTTTGGTCCACGTATTTATTTAAATGATTTAAACGAACCTTTAGCAGAGTTGGAATTGGTCTTTATTGTTCAAGAAGAATTGACTGAAGAAGATAGTTTAGAAGATATTATGCTTAAGTGCCTTATTGCACCAGGAGTCGAAATACCAGATTCTCGATTTAGCAATTGGTTTCCTAATTTAACAGTTAACGAGATTATTGCAGATAGTGCAGTAAGTGGAGGCGTCATTTATGGTGAGCCTAAGCAATTAACATACGAAGACATTGATAACATAAAAGGGACTTTATCATTAGATGGTAAAGAGCTTGCATCTGGATATAGTACAGAAGTAGAAGGTCATCCAGCTAAGGCTGTTAAGTGGCTCATTTCTAATATTAAGGAATATAATCGCTCTTTAACACCTGGTATGTTTGTCTCAAGTGGAACGTTTATTTTGCCTAAAACACTTACTAAAGGTGCGTATAAAGCAACTTATGAACATGTTGGTGAAATCGAATTTACAGTAGAGTAAAGTTGAGAAATGGAGGGAACAAAGTGACAGAAGAAGCTTATGGAACGAAAAAGCTACCTGAAGAGAAAGTTTTCAAAGATCCTGTTCATCGTTATATACATGTTAGTGATCAATTAATTTGGGATCTTATTAAAACAAAAGAATTTCAACGCCTAAGAAGAATCAAACAACTCGGAACATTATATTTATCCTTCCATACAGCTGAGCATAGTCGCTTTGGCCATTCTTTAGGTGTTTACGAAATCGTAAGACGAATGGTGGATGAAGTGTTTGATGGAAGAGCACCTTGGGATAATAAAGATAGACCACTTGCATTATGTGCTGCTTTATTACATGACTTAGGTCACGGCCCATTTTCTCATTGTTTCGAAAAGATATTTTTAACTGATCATGAAGCATTTACACAGTTAATAATTAAAGGTGATACAGAAGTTAACGAAGTGTTGAGAAGAGTGTCGCCTAATTTCCCAACTGAAGTAGCTGAAGTTATAAATAAAACACATGACAATAAGTTAGTGATTTCCATGATTTCTTCTCAAATAGATGCAGACAGAATGGATTATTTACAAAGGGATGCTTATTTCACAGGTGTTAGCTACGGACAATTTGATATGGAGCGTGTATTACGTTTAATGCGCCCTTCAAAAGATGAAGTACTTATTAAAGAAAGTGGTATGCATGCTGTTGAAAATTTCTTGATGAGTCGTTATCAAATGTACTGGCAAATATATTTTCATCCAGTAAGCCGTGGTGGAGAAGTATTGCTTAATAGATGTTTCAAACGTGCTAAAGTACTTTATGATCAAGGTTATTCATTTAAAGAAGCGCCTAAATATTTAATTCCATTCTTTGAAGGTGAAGTTTCTATTGAAGACTATATACGATTAGATGAGACAGTCGTAATGTATTATTTAGAAGAATGGACTGAAGAAGCAGATCAAATTTTGAGTGATTTAAGTAAACGATTTGTGAATCGTGATTTATTTAAATATTTACCATTTGATGGATCAATTATTACGATTGGTGAATTGACAGACCTATTTGAAAAGGGTGGGATTGACCCAGAGTATTATTTTGTGTGTGATTCATTTTCTGACTTACCATACGACTATGATCGTCCTGGATCAAATCGACAACCGATACATTTATTACAAAAGTCAGGGCACATTAAAGAGATTAGTAGTCAATCAGTCATTATTCACAGTATTACAGGAATTAAACGACTTGATTATAAATTGTATTATCCAAAAGAATTGATATTAGAAATGGAAGATGAAAATATTAAAGGTGATATCATTAATTTATTAAATGAACTCGTATAGATTACAAACTTGAATGTCTATCTAATACTCTAGTATGATGTAAGCAAGAATTAAATGAGGTGAAACAATTGGCTGAAAAAAAAGGATTTCAATTTAACATAATAAAAAATGATCCATTAGATGGACATAAAGGCACAAATATTGGTTCAATCAGTTTAGATAACGTTGCACCTGTGTTCGTTGATGTAGCAGAGCAAAGTGCTTTTATAGATGTTGGCGCAATGCACGCAAGAGCAGAAGTGGAAAAGCGTGTAAAATGGGTTAAAGATATAGAAGAAGTTAAAGGTGAAGAAGCTAAAGAATATTGGCTTTGTTGGGTTACAACAGAACGTGGTGAACAAGGACCCTATTATGCAGGATTAACGGGTTGTTATTTAATGGTTAACAAACCTAAAAAGCGTGGATATAAAAGTATGCCAGAGCATGTTAATATGATGGATAAATCTATGAAGCATCATATTAAAATTGACCAAATTGGTGATGGAAATAGAATCGTACTTAAAAATTTCCTTAAAGAGCATAGTGAAGAAATGTGGAATAATAGTAGTGAGGAATTAAAATCATCACTTGATACGGATTAAATATGTCAATTTTGTGACTTAATTGTGAAATATAACAATTCAAGTAAATTGCTATTGTCTTTTCACAATTTCATAAGTAAAATAGTTGATAGCTACTATAGCTAGGACACTAAAAAAAGCAGGCGCTTTTAGCCCTGCTTTTTTTAATTTTATTTGTCAAATATGCTATAATGATATACGTTCTTAAACGATGAGGTGGCCAACTATGGAAGAAAATATTAACATTAATATTAAACAAGTTGTGAAACAAAATGGCGATAAATCAACGTTTCAAACAAATACATCCGGTACATATCATAGAAGAAATAGTGATATTATTAGATATGAAGAAACGATTGATAACCAAATAGTAAAAAATATGCTTAAAATAGATGATGATGGTGTGAAAATTCACCGTACTGGTACAGTTAAAACAGTGTTTCACTTTGTCGAAGGACATGAAACAATTAGTTATTATGATACTGAAGCTGGACGTATGACAATGACTGTCAAAACACTATCAATTAAACATTATATAGATGATAATAAGGGTAAACTCAGGATACATTATCAATTAAGTGACCACACAGGATTACTCGGGACATATCAATTTCAAATTAATTTTAAGGAGATAAATGAATGAATATTATTAACCAAGTTAAAGAAACGTTAATTGAAGAAATCAAAGCAAGCATATTAAAAGCCGAACTTGTTGAATCAGTTCCAGAAATTAAAATAGAATCACCTAAAGATCCTGCAAATGGAGATTACTCTTCTAACATCGCAATGGTATTAACTAAGCTTGCACGTAAAAATCCTCGTGAAATAGCGAACCAAATCGTGGATAACTTAGATACGACTAAAGCAAATGTTAAGAAAGTTGATATTGCTGGCCCAGGTTTTATTAATTTTTATTTAGATCAACAATATTTAACTGATATTATCAAATCAGCACTAACTAAAGGTGAAGCATTTGGTAAATCAGAAGAACGTAAGAATGAAAGTATCATAGTAGAATACGTTTCAGCAAATCCAACTGGAGATTTACATATTGGACATGCAAGAAATGCTGCTGTTGGTGATACATTATCAAACGTCTTAAATGCTGCTGGTTATGATGTGACACGTGAATATTATATAAACGATGCAGGTAAACAAATTGAGAATTTAGCTCATTCAATAGAAGCGCGATATAACCAAGCTTTAGGACAAGATACTGAATTACCTGAAGATGGTTATTACGGAAAAGATATCATCGCAATTGGTAAAGATTTGGCTGAAAAGCAACCTGAAATTAAAGATCAACCAGAAGATGTTCGTATTAAAACTTTCCGTCAACTTGGTTTAGATTATGAAATGGTTAAATTAAAACAAGATTTAGCTGATTTTAATATTCATTTTGATAATTGGTTTAGTGAAACTTCTTTATATGAAACAAACAAAATTACAGCAGTATTAAATAAAATGACTGAGCTAGGTTTCACATATGAACAAGATGGTGCAACTTGGTTAAAAACGACTGAATTTGGTGATGATAAAGACCGCGTACTGATTAAACAAGATGGTACGTACACTTATTTCTTACCAGATATTGCGTATCACTATGATAAAGTTGAACGTGGTTATGACAAACTGATCAACTTATTTGGTGCAGATCATCACGGATATATTAATCGTTTAAAAGCTTCTTTAGAAACATTCGGAGTAGACTCAAAACGTCTTGAAATACAAATTATGCAAATGGTAAGATTGTTACAAGATGGTGTTGAAGTGAAGATGAGTAAACGTACTGGAAATGCCATCACATTACGAGACATAATGGATGAAGTGGGTATTGATGCAGCGCGTTACTTCTTAACAATGCGTAGTCCAGATACACACTTTGATTTTGATATGGAACTTGCGAAGAAAGAATCACAAGATAATCCAGTTTATTATGCACAATATGCACATGCTCGTATATCTTCAATTATTCGTCAAGCTAATGAAAAAGGTATAACGATTGATCAAAATGTTGATTTATCATCAATTACACATGAAAAAGCTTATGATTTATTGAAGAAAATTGCTGAATTTGAACCTACGATTGTCTCTGCTGCAGAATCTCGCAGTCCACATCGTATCACGAACTATATTCAAGATTTAGCTGCACAATTCCATAAATTCTATAATGCAGAAAAAGTATTAACTGATGATTTAGATAAGACGAAAGCACATTTAGCTTTAATTGAAGCAGCACGTATTACATTGCGTAATGCTTTAGCTTTAATTGGCGTTTCAGCTCCAGAATCTATGTAATTAAATAAAATGTTTTAATTGAGGTGCAGCTCAATCTTATTTGAGCTGTGCCTTTTTGTGTACCATTTTTTAATAAACATGCTGAGGAGAGAAGTTATGAAAAGACTGAATGTAATTTATTTAATTTTAGCGGCTTTGATTGTGCTATCAGGTTGCCAAAGTGGGAATTCTGATAGTAATAAAGAAACGAAGCAAGAATCAACGGATAAGAAAGAATATAAGCGTATCGTGTCGTTGATTCCAAGCAACACAGAGATATTATATGAATTAGGACTTGGGGATAAAGTAGTTGGGGTATCAACAGTCGATGATTATCCTAAAGATGTTAAAAATAAAAAGAAATTCGATGCTTTTAAATTGGATACAGAAGCTTTAATAAAAGCAAAACCTGATTTAATTTTAGCGCATGAATCTAATCAATCTACTCAAGAAAAAGATTTGAAAAAATTGAGTGATGCAGGTGTTAAAGTGGTTTATATTGATGATGCAAATTCAATTAATGAAATGTATGAAACGTTTAAACAAGTTGGTAAAGTTACAGGTAAAGAACGAGAAGCTAATCAACTCGTTCGTAAAGTTAAAAGTGAAATAAACAATGTTATTAAAGAAGTCCCTAAAGAACAACAAGGTAAAAAGGTCTTTATGGAAATATCTTCACAGCCAGATATTTATACTTCAGGATCGAATACTTTTTATGATGATATGTTAAATTCTATAAAAGCAGAAAACATTTATCATGACCAAGAAGGATGGATAAAAACAGATAAAGAAAGCATCTTAAAAAGGAATCCGGATGTGATGATTACGACAAGCGGACAAAATGAAGATGAATATCAGAAATTAAATAACAATAGAGATGGCTTTGAGCAAGTTAAGGCTGTTAAAGAGAAACATGTTCATGCTTTAAATGCAGATATGATTTCAAGACCAGGTCCTAGACTTGCTAAAGGGTTAAAAGAACTTTCAGATAAAGTTTATGACTAAAAATATAAAAATCTATAAACTGCTTACATTATGGTTTCTCGTTCTATTGTTAGCTATTGTTATTTCATTGTTTGTTGGATCAACCGGTATAACATGGAAATTTGAAAATCAACTAGATTGGACAATATTTTATAAGCTAAGAGTACCTAGAACTTTGTTAGCATTAATTGCTGGTATGGGACTTGTATTAAGTGGTCAAGTATACCAAACGATATTAAATAATCCATTGGCAGATAGTTTTACATTAGGTTTAGCAAGCGGTGCAACATTTGGTAGTGCATTAGCTGTATTCTTAGGTGTTTCGATATGGTTTGTACCATTATTTTCTATATTTTTTAGTTTGTTAACACTCATTATAGTTGTATTAATTACAGAAACGATGGTTAAGACATTTCACGTAGCGACTATGATCTTATCTGGTATATTTATTGGAGCATTTTTCAGTTCGGCACTTTATATACTATTGTTACTTAAGCCAAATAAAGTGAATAGTATGGTCTCTTATATGTTCGGAAGTGTTTCGTCGGCTGAGACAATAACTGTAGAAATTACAGGAGGCGTTACACTCATTTGTATTATATTTTTATTTGCAATGAGTCATTTTATTAAAATCATTCAATTAGGTGATGACAAAGCGATAACACTTGGTGTCAATGTTCGAGTAGTTTCATGGTGTTGTTTATTAATAGCAGCAATTATGACGGCGGTCATTATTAGCTTTACAGGTATTATTGGATTTATAGGTATGATTGTTCCTCAAGTAGTTCGTAGAGTTTATAAAGTATCTGTCCGTATTCAAATGATATTAAATCTACTAATAGGTGGGTCTTTATTACTTATTGCAGATACAGTTGGAAGAGTGATTATAAGCCCGATACAAATACCTGTTGGAATTGTCTTATCAATCATCGCAATTCCAATCATGATGTACTTAATGATTACTGAACAACGAAAAAAAGAAAAAGGTTAAACTCGCACTTCTAATATAAACTTAAATTAGAGTTACTGCACCAGTCCTTTAGAGCTGTATACAAAGGATTGGTGTTTTCTATTGAAGAATTGTATTGCTTTCTTTATGGAATAGTTTAAAATGTTTCTATGAAAGGGATGATGACATGTGTTCGTGTGATATTCAAGCGATTATTTTTGATTTGGAAGATACGCTTGTTGATCGTGAGAAATCACGAATGAAATTTTTGGAAGAACAATTTGAACGATTTCATGAATTGATGGTTACAGTCCAAAGACGTGATTTTGAAAAGGTATATTTAACATTGAATCCCTATGGGTTAGAAGATATTGAATGGGTATATCAAGAATTAGTTAAAAAATTAAATATAGAAAGAATTTCTTGGAAAACGTTTTATAATGATTATAAGATGCATCATTATAGATATCATTTTCCTTTTCATGATACATTGTTTGTTTTAGAAAAATTAAGAAACATGGGTTATAAGTTAGGTGTAGTGACGAACGGTAAAAGCGAAGATATTACACATGTTATGAATGCAATTGGGATATATCCATATATACATTATGTTTCAACGTCTGATGAAGTTGGCGTTAGAAAGCCAGATCCTGTAATATTTGAAGATATTATGAAGCATCTAGGTGTTACTGCCAAGAATGCTATTTACGTTGGCGATTGTCCTTTAAATGATATTGCTGCAGCCCACGCCATGGGTATGATTACTGTATGGATGGCTAATTCTGTATTAGGTACACCTGAAGAGCATGAATTAGATTATACGATTGAAAGTTTAAGCGATTTAATAGAAGTTTGTACAAAAATCGAAAGAGGTGATGCATGATGAAATTATTTTTAACTAAAGAAAATGTTGCGATTCATTATAAAACGAAAGGTAATGGATATCCTGTTATTTTATTGCATGGTGTATTTCAAGATATGGAAGTATTTACACCGATCATTAAAAAATTGAGCAAACAATACCAAGTGATTTCCATTGATTTAAGAGGTCATGGACTAAGTGATACCCTTAGTGATAGTCGAGTAGATGATTATATTTCAGATATACAGCAATTGCTTAAAGCATTATTTATTGATTCTGCTTATGTAATTGGTTTAGAACTTGGAGCTACTATTGCAACAGGTTTAACATACAAAAATCCTAGTCTTATAAATGGTATGGTATTGATCAATCCAACCGATAATCATACGACATTTCCAGATAATCGTATTTACGATAGACATGCTGACGAAATCAGAACAATGACTGAACAAGAGAGAGAAAAATATTTATTAAGATTTAGATATAAAAATATAAAACAAGCTAAAAAGTTTGTTAAATCTCACATGCCATCTAATGATTTACAAACAATGGAAGAAGAAATTGCGATTAAGCGTTCGTTTAAAGATTTTGACATTGTTTCATTATTACCAGAGATTAAAGTAAGGACACTTATTATATCTGGATTGTATGATGGAAAGATATTATATAGTGAAGGTAAACGAGTTGCTGAACTATTACCTAATGCTGAATTTAAGCTATTTGAAGATTCAGGAGAGCTACCTTTTGTAGAAGAAAATGAAAAGTTTATAAAAGTACTTAATGAATTTTTAGATTAAATTACGGCATGTTAATGTATTTGTTACATGTTTGTAACAAAAGTGGTCATTTTGTAATGTGTGTGTTATAATATACTCAGTTAAATGCATAGCATATAAGTCATAGACTGAAGGAGAACCTCATATGAAAAAATGTCTCTTAATTATAGCGATGGTCCTTATGGTATTACCATTTTCAACTTTTGCTGAGGCAAATGCTGCAACTGATAAACAATTAAATATTAATGATGATAATGTACAATCTTATAAAGACGGTACGGTTGCAATTGAAGGTATTAAAATTGGAGATAAAATTTCTAAAATTAAATCAAAGTATCCTAACGTAATGTTTTCATACTCTGATGATAGTAATGGCAGAGAGAATTATTATGAATTTGATAGTGCAAATGGGCATATGATTATTACTGCAAAAGCACACGGTGGTAAAGAAACTGTGAAACGAATTACAATGATTTACGACGATTTAACAAATGTGAATCTGAAATCACTTGTTTCAGTTTTAGGTGACAATACGACTAAACGTGTACAAAATAATCAATATACTGGTGGTTATGCATACGTGAATAACAATCAAGCACACTTCCAACTTTCAAAAGCAACACCAAAAAGTAAACAATTTAAAGTATATCGTATTGATTTAGGTAAATACTAAATAAATGATGTATATAATCCCCTGTTATGTAATAACATATTGCATAATGGGGGATTAATTTATACAATATTAGAATGAAGGTGGTGTATATATGCGTCCAAACAATGAAGTATTGCTGGAAAATGTGAACGACTATTTACAACATGTCGGAATTTTACCTAAACAAATTGATAAAGTGCAGCATTCATTAAAGAAAGATATGAAAAAGTCTGATGAGAAAGACATTGACTATGCTGAATATAGACATAAATCACATGCGGAAATTCTTCAAATTGTAGAACGAAATATCGTGATAGTGAACTATAATCCTATTCTTTTCTATATACTTAACTTCTTATTAATGGCATATTTATTTGATAAAAAATTAATTCCATTTAGTGCTGTAACGGGATTATATATATTCTATTTTGTAGTTATCCTTTCAATTTCACTTGTTATATATATAATCATTAAGAAACACAGTTATTTATATCCTAATCAAAAGCTCATGATGACGAATATACTGCTATTTAGTATTGGTATTATTTTATGCATTTTAAAAATATTCGGCTTATCATTAGGCATGTATGTTATACCAATAGCTGTCTTTCAAGCTATTTTTGTGGTTGGCGTTCTTCTTGTTGTGGTGTCATTATTTTTGAAGAAGCTTGAAATGGCTGCAATGGGTTTAGCAGTAATACAGAAAACAATCGCCTCAATAACTACTAATGAAATGACAATCATGATTACAACATTTGGTAGTTGGTTGATTATTTTATTTATAATCTTATATTTTGTAATGATATATTCAACAAGAAAATATGTATAATAAAAATGCAGAAAATGATTAGTCGACCACAATCATTTTCTGTATTTTTGTTTATGGTGTTAAATTAAAATTATAAGTGTGAAAAATTGTAAAAGGGGTATATTATTACTGTAAAGTAGGGAGGTACAGAATATGGGAGAATTAATAGCAAGGGATGGGACTCATATAGTATATGAGAAGCACGGTAACGGTAAACCACTCATTATGTTACATGCATTAAGTATGAATTTAGCTACATTTCATTCAACGGTACAACTTCTGAAAGATCAATATACAACTTATACAATGGATTCTAGAGGGCATGGTAAATCTGAAAAGCCACAATCATTTTCTATACAAAATCATATCGATGATATTATAGATTTAATGGATTCTGAGGGAATTGAATCAGCTTATATTTTGGGGCATGATATGGGTGGCGTTATAGCACAAGAATTCGCTAATCAACATCCAGAAAAAGTTGAAAAGTTAGTAATTGTTTCTTCAATATCTAATCAAGGTAAACAACCATTTATTAAATTAATCGCTAAACATAGAGATATAGTAGCAGGATTTAGCAAAGAAGAAGCGATGTTAATTCTGTTTAATGAAATATTTCATGATACGAACTCAACATTTAAATGGTATCAAGAAGTGAAAAAATATTATCGCATGTCGGCTGAAGAAGATGCAATATCAGTTAGGTCTATAAATGGAATCAATATAAAAGTAGATAATATAAACATACCTACACTTATTGTGAAAGGTAAATACGATCCGTTTGATATAGATAATGGAACTGAAAATATTAAAAGTGCACAAATAGAAATATTTGAACATTCAGGTCACGCACCATTTATCGAGGAAAGCAAAAAATTCAAAAAAGTTGTTTCTAAATTTTTGAATCAAAACGTAAGAGATAAGCAAGTAATATAAACAGATTAAGAGCTGAGACAATTAATTTGTCCCAGCCCTTAATCTGTTTTGTTTATATATTAATCGTTTATTTCAGTCTTTGCGATTTCTTTATCAATTTTTTCAAGAACTTCTGATATAGATTTGCGTTGCTTTTTATTAACTAAAATTAAAACTGTACGTTCATCGTATTCATTTCTTCTTTTAGTAAAGTAATCGTGTTGTGATAGGTTTTTAACAGCTTTTACAATTTGTGGCTGTTTGTAATTTAATTTATTAATGATTTTTTTCAAATGATATTCTTCTTCATCTGTTTCATTAATGTAAGTTAAAACTGCGAATTCTTCAAAGCTAAGTGAAAAATCCTTCTTAATGATAGATTTTAGTTTGTCCACATAAGTAACAAGTGATAATAAATCTGAACAATTTTCTATTTTAGAAATTGTCATTTTGAATCCCCCTAGATAGTGAGTATTTTGCTCCAATGATTGAAATAATACAATATAGCGTGAATGCTTGTCTAATCAATTTGAAAGCGTTTTTAATTTTTAAATTCATAATTTCTGTTTATCAATTATTTACTTATTTTAGCCTAAATATAAGTGTATGTAAACTAATAAGAGTAGGATTTAATTAAATAATAATATAAATAATATAATTGTCACAAACGAAAGGGACATATAATATAATCCTAAAAAATTTAAGTGTAAGATTATTATTAATTCTACTAATAAAATAAATCGGAAATTACGAAATATTCTAATATTAAATGAGAATATTATATATTTGAATCATGTAAAAAGCCGTATTTAAAAATACGGCTTTTTAAAACTTTATTTTTTAATAGAAGTGTATTGAATAATTACTTCTTCAATAATATTTGAATCTAGTTCTGCATATTTGTTTAGAAATTCAGCAACACTATGATCATTGATATAGTTGTTTTTTTCAACAGTTTCTTTATCATTATCATCTTGATATTCAAGCAAGTAACATAATGCTTTTACGAGTTCTGAATGTTTTTGATTTGTTTTTGATAAAGCTACTAAAGGTTTTACGATACGATCATTTGGTCCAACTTTACGTAACACACCACGTCCGACTCTTGTAACATCATCAGATAAGTAGGGGTTATTGAAGCGTCCAATTATTTTTTCAATATAATATGCTTGGTCTTCTTTTGTAAACTCGTCAAAGTTTGCAACGAGGTATTCACCTGTTTCATTTAATACTTCATGTAAACCATCATTAATTTCTTTATCTTGAATCGCTTCAAGGATTGTTTTGTAACCTTTATATTGGCCATAATATGCTAAGTAAGCATGACCAGTGTTCACAGTTAATAATTTTCTTTCGATATAAGGTGTTAAATCATCAACATAATGAACATCTTCAAGTTGAGTACCTTGCCATTTAGAAGCTTCAACAACCCATTCAAAGAAAGGTTCTACTAATACATCTAATGAACCTTCTTTTTGACCTTGAGGTACAATACGGTCTACTGCTGAGTTAGGGAAACTTATATCATCTGATAAAGGTCCTGTAATATCTAATACTGCTTTTTTAAGTTGATCTGTTGCCATGATGGCATTTTCACAAGCTACAATATTTAATGTTTTGCCAGGTTCGCGTTCTTTTAAAAATGGTGCGAAAGATTTAGCGATGATTGGTAAGATATTAACACCTACTGCAGTTGTGATTACATCTGCTTCTAAAATTGCTTCTTTTAATTTATCTGTTTCAGTAATACTATTTATACCTTTAACACCTGATACGGGTTCTTTAGTATTTTCTTTGTTAGCAATGACTACTTGATACGCTTTTTCTTCATTAATTTGATTAATAATATTTTCATTAACATCGACGAATGTCACATCATAGCCATTATCGCTTAATACTTTACCTATAAAACCTCGACCGATATTACCGGCACCAAAGTGAATGGCTTTCATTAAAGTTCAACCTCCTCAAAGATAGCAAGAATTTCTTCTTTAGATTGAGCGTTGATGACACGTTCTACATTTTCTTCTTCACTAAATACAATCGCGATTTGTGAAAGAATATCTAAATGTTCACCGTCTTTACCAGCTATACCAACGACAACTTTAGTTTCGTTTCCATCCCAATCAACACCATTTGGAATATGAAGTAATACGAGACCTGATTTTAATACTTCTGTTTTTGCTTCATCTGTACCATGTGGAATTGCTAAGAAATTACCCATGTAAGTTGTAACAATTTGTTCGCGTTCTTTCATAGCAGTGATATATTTTTCAGTTACTGCACCGTCTTCAACTAAAGCTTGTCCAGCTTTTTCGATAGCTTCTTCTTGTGAGTTTACTGATAAGTTCATAAAAATGTTTTGTGGATTAAATAAGTTTGTCATGTTAAATCACTCCGTTTTCGTTAATTTTTGTTTTAATTTATTTAAGAAAAATGATTTGAGTGTATTTTCTATTAGCACTCTATCATTTAACAACTGATCAATATCATCCAGATGCTCAGTAATTAAGGATGATACTTCACTCATAAATGGACCTTGTTCTGAATTTTTCGGTATGAACATACTTACGAGCCAATTTACTTCTTGTTCTTCATTCTCTATCGTTCTAAGCATTAAAGGTTTAGTTAATTCAGTTATAATCAGCTGTGGTTTTTTAATAAGTTCATCTGATAAATGAGGTATAGCAACTGGATAACCTGTTAATGCAAAGCCTTGTAGTTCTATTCTTTTACTAAGTTTTTCGTTGAAACTATGCGTGTCATCAATAATGTGATTTTTAGATAACGTTTGAACTAAATAGCGATTGAGCTGTGTTACTTTCTTCTTTTCAACTATCATATTTTGAATTAATGATAAGCTTTCTTCTATAAAAGAAACGGTATGATCATAATCTTCATATGATATTGGCTGTTCTTTAGACTGATTGTCTTGTTGCCTTTGAACAATTGAATGTTGTAATTTCAAGAAATATTTAACATTTTCAGCGTCTTGTTCCGGTAATAATGGGTTCACTGTAATGTGTGGATATTTAGTATCAACTGCAACTGTAGAAATCATGCCATCATACATCGAGAAATCAATCGATTTTAAACTACTGACGGATACTTCGGTTGTTTGCGTAATTTCAGAAAAATGTTGTTTCAGACGATTGGATAGGATACGACTTGTACCAATGCCACTACTACAAACTACTAATACATGTAATGAACGACTTTGTTTGGCTTTTAACATACCACCAAAGTGAAGTGCGATATAGGCTACTTCGCTTTTTGGAAAATGATAATTACTGAATACAATCTTTAAACCTGACGAAACAGCTTCGAATAATGCTTTATCATATGTTTCGATCATTTCAGTAAGCGGATTGTATGTTTCAATATTTGCTTCCAATCTGTTAATAGCGGGTTCTAAATGTAAATTTAGACCTTTAAATAATGACTCTTCATCTTTGAAAGAAAATCCTTCG
Source organism: Mammaliicoccus sp. H-M34 (assembly GCF_022386495.1). Lineage (NCBI taxonomy): Bacteria > Bacillati > Bacillota > Bacilli > Caryophanales > Staphylococcaceae > Mammaliicoccus > Mammaliicoccus sp. H-M34. Next base: position 2,861 of record NZ_JAJNIK010000015.1, on the reverse strand, counting down.
CTTTTTACAAAATCAATGAGTTCCGTTACACGTTGTTCATGCGTTTCGGTGCTCTCATATGATGTTGCTTCATGACGTCGTCTTGCACCTCTTAAATGCATTGTGATAAATGCTATTTCCGAATGATTAAATGTGACATCATAAATGTTACTTAACACATTAGTCAGTCTTTCTGATACTTTGAATTCATCTGTTGAAATCAATTCGTTTAAAATATCATCTTCAATATCTACATGACCATCTTGCTTAATACGTTCAATTGCTAATACAATATGAATCGTTAAAGTTAAATAACTAGCTTCTGTTAATGTATAGGGCAGTGTACCAAGCTCGTCCATTAACAACCGTTCAACATTAAATAATCTATCGATATCAACGATACCTTGTAAATGTGTCTCATTTAATGTGTGATATACAAAATGATCTTCAACAACAGAATAGACGCTATCTCCGTCTAACTTTTCTAACATAAATCTAGCTAATAGCTGTCTTTTATTTACTTCTTCACCATTTAAAATTAATCCCTCACCGCGCCTTCGTTCTAACGATAGTTCAAAGGTTTCTAACTCAGGTTCTAACTGCTCAATGATCTTATTCAGTGTGTGTGTTGATGCACCAATTTCATTAGCTAAGCTGTATAATTTTACTGGGTCTTTAGATTGGATCAAATTGTATAAAATAATCACTTTTCGCTCTTCATCAGATAAATCAATCGTATGTTGTTCATTTAATGATTGAACGAAAGTATCAATATTTTGTGGTTCACCTTCAATGCGGAGTCCTAATTTAGGCACTCTTGTTAAGGAAAGGTGATATTTATTGAGTGTATCTTCAACACTTTTCATTTCTCTATGCACGGTTCTAGACGAAATACCTAAGGCTTGAGCAATGTCATGAATCGTTAAAAAAGAGTGAAGACGCTCAGATAGTAATTTGAGAATGCTTTTTTCTCGGTTACTTATCATCATCGACCTTCACTCCTTTGTTTAGAATTATTTTTTCAATTCGCTAATTAACTCTTCATATCTTGGTGAATTTAAGAAGTTATCTACTGAAATATGAATCGCTTTTGGATTCTTTTTAATAGCTCTATCTGTTAATGTTTTTTGAGTAATTACGACATCTGCATCATCTGGTAATTGGTTGATAGCAGTGTTTGTTACTTCAATATTTGTTAATTCAGCTTTTTTGAATTTATTTCGTAACATGCCGGCACCCATTGCACTTGAACCCATACCAGCATCACAAGCGAAAATAACTTTTTGAACATTTGAGAAATCATGTGCGTTTACATTTTCAGTGTCATACTCATCTAATAATCCATCTGATTCATCTTTTTCTTCAGCATCATCTGAAGTTTCTTTTTCTTCTTTATCAGCACCAGTTAAAGCACCACTTACAGAAGATTTTTTACCTTTACGAGCTTCCATGTCAGCAGTTGCTGATTCAAGGTCACTTTCAGGATCTTTAGTTACTTTCAATATGATAGATGCTACTAAGAATGAAACTAAAGTTGCTAGGAAGATGCCTAGTAACATGACTAAATAACTACCTTTAGGCGTTATTGCGAAGTAGGCTAAAATTGAACCTGGTGATGCAGGACCTGTTGTACCAAAGTCGAATATGCTGAATGTAGCTACACCAGTCATGCCACCTAAAATAACGGCAATTAATAATAAAGGACGCATTAATACATATGGGAAGTAAATTTCATGAATACCACCTAAGAAATGGATGATACCAGCACCATATGATGTTGCTTTTGCTGTACCTTTACCGAATACCATATACGCTAATAAAATACCTAGACCTGGTCCAGGGTTAGACTCTAATGTATATAATATAGATTTACCAGCTTGAGTAACTTGTTCAGATGCAAGCGGAGTTAATACCCCATGGTTAATTGCATTGTTCAAGAATACAGTTTTTGCTGGTTCAATAATAATACTTACTAGTGGTAATAAATGATGAGAAACTAAGAAATCAACACCCATACCAAGAAGTTTCATTAATCCTTCAACCAATGGTGCCAAACCTTTGAAACCAATGATTGCCATGATGAATGCTAGAATACCAGCTGAGAAGTTGTTGAATAACATCTCAAAACCTTGTGGCGTTCTAGGAACTAAGAACTCATCCACTTTTTTCATTAACCAACCAAGAAGTGGACCCATAATCATTGCACCAATTAACATCGGTGTATCAGGGAATGCTGCGATAACCCCCATAGTAGCAGTAGCACCAACGACCCCACCACGTAAACCATGAACTAAACGACCACCACTAAATGCAATTAATAATGGAATTAAATATTTGATCATTGGGTCTACCATAGTAGAAAGTTCTTCATTAGGTAACCAACCATCTTCAATAAACAGTGCTGTAATTAGCCCCCAAGCAATAAAAGCACCAATGTTCGGCATAATCATACTACTTAAAAATGAACCAAAAGCTTGAACCTTAGGACCAATGCCTTTTTTCTTTTCTGTTTGTTCTGCCATATTTAACACACCTTCCCTTACATAAAAAGTATTTTGTTACTTAATCATACGAAGATGTATACCTATTAACAATGAATAGTAGATGCAACTTTGTCACAAACACTTTGACATGTGTGATTTAAGTGGAGAAAAGTGAACAAATGTTAAACAAAACGCTTTCAATGTAATTATACACTTTTGAAAGGGAGGTTCATAATGTTTTGGAATAAATGTTCAGATGTGAAGATTATTCAGGCCGATAAAATAAAATATCGACCCGAAAACGGAAAATACAGGCCGATAAATAAAATTAGCGGTCTGAAAATGCGAAATACAGGCCGATAAAAATAAATATCGACCCGAAAATGCGAAATACAGGCC
>NZ_JAJNIK010000014.1:0-30389 GCF_022386495.1 Mammaliicoccus sp. H-M34 | reverse complement strand
GAATCGCACGATATCTTTGAAGTCTTCGTGCGTTTTAACCAAATTTCAACCGAATCGCACGATATCTTTGAAGTCTTCGTGCGATTCATCCGGATTGAACCCTTTTTACCTAGCATATATTCCTGATACTTCATAAATCTTCTAACTATAATTTCTTTTTATTTTCTTATTCCAAGTCTTTGTGAAGCATTGTACACCCTCATTATATGCTACTAGCTTGTTGTATAAATAATAATAGTCTACATCACATGTCATTGTACTATATGTTTCTACTTCGATATCAATATCATCATCTTTAACGATTACTTTCCAATCGCATTGTACTTTTGCTGTAAGGGGATCGCCTTCTGTAATTGTATATAAATTCAGATTCTCGGTGCCATATGTGATATTACTTTCTTTCAATGTTCTTAAACCTTCATCTGAATAATCTCTTAATACCCATTCATTTGTTGTTAATCGCTTCGTTATATCTCTCGTTCTTGAACCTTCTCTATGGATAATTTTTTCTAATGGTTGTGCTGTTTCTGATAATTGATAGTTTAATTGAACTTCTTTAAAATTGTCCACTAATGGCAATTCCAAATGCGAATATTCTAAGTCTACAACGATGTTTGCTACTTCTCTACTTGGCCAAATTTGTGGCCAATATGCAGGTGCGATAGATATTTCTATTGTATGTCCTGCTGGTATTTGATAACCAACAACATCTAACGGTACTTCAACATTTATAAACTCATTCAACGGTAAGTCTTCAGGTGTTTCATGACTCTTATAATGGTTTAAATTAAGTTGACCCATTGTAACGAGCGTCTTGTGACCGTCTGGATGTACGTCTGTAATACGAACATGGATGTTACCAAATTTACTATCAGATTTCAGATGTAACTTTGCTACTGGTTGTCCTATTATATTCAAAGTTTCACCAAATGTATCCAACATAAATGAACTAGCTAAAGCATTATCAATAGTTTGATCATCCGGTAAATCACCTTCTTGCCCAAAAGGACAAAATACGCCTGAATATAATCCATGTTGCTGATTATTTTTTAATGAAATTACTCTAGTCATACTACTTAATAGATCTTTCTTAGTCGTTTCTTCTTTCAACAAATCAAACCATTTACCTTCTCTATAATCATATGATGTTTTAGGTTCTACGCTGTCTTGCAAATATACTAAAAATTCATCTTGATGATCTATAGTTGAATCTTGTTGCATCCATTTATCTAACCATGAAACGACTTCTTGTAAATAACCAAATTGAGGACCAGGAATAGCAACATCTGGAAATTCGTGTGCCCACGGTCCAATTATACCTTTTTTCGGTACATTTAAATTTTCCATTAAGCGAAACACAGCATTTGTATAACCATCTGCCCAACCACTCATCGTTAATACTGGAATCTTAATATCAGAATAATCTTCGTTAATTGAACCATGTTTCCAATAATCATCTCTTGTTTGATGACTTACCCATTCTTCAACAAACGGGGGTGTCTGTTCAAGACGTTCTAACCAATTTTCATACCATTTATCCCCAAAATATTTAGGAAAGGCAGGTCTCGCATTATAAGCAAACATTGTTGAAGCCCACCAGAGCATATCTGATGCCATCAAAGTACCGCCTTTATAGTGCACATCATCAGCATAACGATCATCAGTCGAGCATAATGAAATAATCGTCTTTAATGCTTCTGGTTGTCTAGCAGCTACTTGCAAACCATTAAATCCACCCCACGATTTACCAATCATTGCTACAGAACCATTTGACCATTGTTGTGATGTAATCCAATTTATAATATCTATGGCATCATCTTGTTCTTGCAATAGATATTCATCTTCAATAATACCTTCAGAGTCACCCGTACCTCTTATATCTACTCGAATTGCTGTATAACCAAAGCCAGCAAAATATTTATGTCTAATTTCATCTCTTAAAGCTGTGAATTCATCTTTTCTATACGGTAAATATTCCAAAACAGCTCCCTTAGTCTTGTCATCCGTCTTAGGTTTCCATATTTTAGCTGATAACCTAGTCCCATCAGACATTGTTATCCAAGTATGATGAATCACTTCGATTTCATATGGAAATTGTGTTCGTTCTGTTATTTTATTATAATCTACATCAAAAACACCCATGTAAAATCCCCCTCTAACAATCTATTACTATTCATTATACAGATTTACATTAAAATAGCCTGAACAGACACTTTCATCTGTGCAGGCTTAAATTTATAAAGGACATTTTTCTAAAATCTGCCCATTACACTTTATCCGTTCTGTAATAAATACATTTTATGATAGATTCCATTTTCTTTAATTAATTCATCGTGTGTACCACGTTCTACTATTTCACCTTTATTAAGAACGAGTATTTGATCGGCATCTTGTATTGTAGAGAGCCTATGTGCAATTGCCAATGTCGTTCTACCTTTACGCATTTTTTCTAGTGATAATTGAATTTGAGCTTCTGTTTCAGAATCTATATTAGCTGTCGCTTCATCAAGAATTAATATTTTAGGGTCACTTGCAATTGTTCTCGCAAATGCTAACAATTGTCTTTCTCCACTTGAAAATGCGCTTCCCTTTTCAATTACTTGATGGTCATATTTCCCAGGTAATTTATTAATGAATTGATCTGCATTTACAAACTCAGCCGCTTCTCTTACTTTCTCAAAAGTCATTGTAGGGTGATACAGTTTTATATTTGAAGTGATTGTTCCATAAAATATAAATGCATCTTGTAGTACTAGCCCAATATTATGTTTCAAGTCATTTTTAGGTATCTCTTTAATCGATTGATTATCAATTAAAATCTCGCCTTGATTATATTCATAGAATCTCATAAATAAATTTATGATTGAACTTTTTCCTGATCCAGTATGACCAACGAGTGCAACTGTTTCTCCTGGATTTGCAGTAAATGATATATTTTTTAATACATCATTTTTACCATCATAACTAAATGTAATATTTTTAAATTCAACTTTCCCTTCACTTATATGATAGTTTTTATTTTCTAATTGTTTCGGTTCGACCATATCATTGTCGATAAGTTTAAATACTCGGCTCGCTGATACAAGTGCTTGTTGGAATACGTTTAAATTTTGACTGACTTGATTAATTGGTTCAAAGAAACTTTCCATGTATTGTACAAAAGCAAATACAACACCGGCTGTTACCGCACCTGAAAAACTCAATATACCGAAATAACTTAGTATCATAATGACGGCAAAGACTGAAATCATACTAATTGCTGGTCTTAACAAAAGCCCATCAATTTTAACTGTCTTCATATTAAAATCATAGTGTTCATCATTAATATCATTAAATTCACTTTGCAATCTCTTCTCTTGATTAAACACTTGAATAATTCGCATACCCTCAATAGATTCTGCAAGCTTTGCATTTAAATCAGATAAAAGTTGTCTTGCTTGTGAAAAATATATAGCTGAATATTTTCTGTAAAGTGCTAATATCAAGATAATAATCGGCACAAATACAAGTGCCATTAATGCAAGTTTAAAATCTAAAATAAACATCATGACATAACTTGAAATGACCATAAAGATTGCCATTAAAAATGATGCAAATACACCGATGAACATTTCGACAATGGCTTCAGTATCGTTAGTTAATCTAGATACGATGCTGCCTCCAGGTTCCTTGTCATAATAACGCATACCTAGTTGACCGATTTTATCAAATGCATCTATTCTCAATTGCTGTATCACTTTAAATGCTAAATATTGAAAAAGATAAACATTCCAATAAGTTGCAACAGCACCAACTATTTGTGTAATAAAGAATACTGTTATTAATAAAGCTATATCATTTTCAGGAAATACTTGAGGTGTTAAATAGTCATCGATAAATATTTTCACTAAATAAGGTGTAGCAATGCTTGCTACTGTTGAAATCGTCAACATTAAAAAAGCTAGCGCTATAATACCTTTAAAGGGGAATGTATATTTAATCAATCTTTTAAGTACTACAAATTGATCTTTAGCAGTTAAATTATGATTTTGTGCCATTGCTGTCATCCCCTTTCGCTAACTCATCTAGACTACTCGCAATTTCTTCATGCAAAGCTTGGGCTTGGTATGTTTCATAATACCAGCCTTTAATACTCATCAACTCTTGATGTGTCCCTCTTTCAATGATTGTCCCTTCATCCATAACAACAATCATATCCGCATGACTAACAGCACTCATTCGATGAGCTGTAATAATATTGGTCTTGCCTTGTCTTACACTCTGCATATTTTCTAAAATATGTTCTTCAGTCTCCGCATCTACTGCTGATAATGAATCGTCTAAAATCAATACCGGAGGATTCATAATTAATGCACGTGCAATAGAAATTCTTTGTTTTTGACCGCCTGATAAAGAGACCCCTCTTTCTCCAACAACCGTATCGTAGCCTTCAGGAAAACTTAAAATATCTTCATGAATATAGCTTGTTTTGCTCGCATTATAGATGATTTCATTTTTTAATGAAGGATCACTAAATGCAATGTTATTACGAATTGATGTAGAGAATAAGAAATGATCTTGTGGCACATATCCAAATTGAGCTCTTAAGCTGCTAATATCAAAATGTCGTAATGGTTGGTCGCCATATTTAATTTCATTCGCTCGTTCTGTATCAAATTCACGTAATAATAATCTGATAAGCGCGCTTTTTCCTGAGCCCGTTCTGCCGACAATACCAATAGTAGAACCTTTAGATATTGTAAATTGAACGTTGCTCAAAGCTATACTTTCATCATTTGGAAAGCTGAAGTTTTTAAGATTAAACTGAATGTCACCTTCAGGGATATTATGAGTTTCAACTTCAGTATTAACTTCATTTTTCACATTAATTATTTCATTAATACGCTCATATGAGGCGTGACCTCTTTGAACAATATTAAAAAATAAACCCAATGCTAAAAGTGGCCAAACCATCATTCCCAAATATGTTGTAAATGTAACAAGCTGCCCAATCGTTATATCATCATTAATGACCATTCTTGCACTAAAGAAAATAGCTAAAAAGTAACTGACACCAATAACTGCCATAATAGTTGGATCGAATAATGCATCAATTTTAGAGACTTTTAAATTTTTATTTACAACATCGTCACTTAAGTTTTTAAAATCAGCTTGATCATTCTTTTCATATCCAAATGTCTTTGTAACTTTTATACCAGCAATACTTTCTTGTGTCTTATCATTCAATTGACTAAATGCAGCTTGTGCTTTTTTAAATCCGCGGTTCAATAACTTACCATAATAGCTCGTTAATATAATCATAATTGGTAAAGGTATCATTACAATTAAAGTTAAACGCCAATCAACTGTAATTGCCATCGTAATCAATACAGCACCACCAGACATCAATGAATCTGCAATTGTTAAAACACCGCCACCAGCAGTATTCTGAACTGCCCTTATATCATTTGTAGCATGAGCCATCAAATCTCCAGTACGACGCTCTTGGAAAAATGAAGGACTCATCGAAGTGTATTTATGGTAAAGTCGAGACCTTAATATCTTGCCCAAACGCATACTCGCTCCAAATATCATAATGCGCCAAAAATAGCGAAATGCATATGTAAGAACTGCCGCAAAAAACAGAATAATGACATAAATCAAAAGTGTCTTTCCCGTTAAAGAATTAAAAGTGATACCATCAATAACACGCCCAATAATTTGTGGGGGCAATAAATCAATTAAAGCTACTATTAATAATATTAATATACCGATAATATAGTTTTTTCGTTCTTTTTTAATAAACCACCCTAATTTTGCAAATACCTTCAAAGTTAATCACCCTCCCCTTTATATCTGTACTTTAAAATTTTAGCACAAAAGGATAAGTAAATACTTAAAAAGATTGAATTTTGTTACTTTTCTAATAAATTCATACTAATGGCGTATATTGAGTAAGAAGAATGGAGGATATTTGGGTGTTGGAAGGTTGGCTATTTATCATGTTTGCCTTGTCTTGCAATATTCAGCCGTTCTATTTATCATGTTGGACCTGTCTTGATAAATTCACGGGCTCTATTTATCATGTTTGCCTTGTCTTGCAATATTCAGCCGCTCTATTTATCATGTTTGCCTCATCTTGCAATATTCAACCGCTCTATTTATCATGTTTGCCTCGTCTTGCAATATTCAACCGCTCTATTTATCATGTTTGCCTCGTCTTGCAATATTCAGCCGCTCTATTTATCAAGTCATCTGTCATTTCTATCAAAAAACCCCCAGTCTTCACTCAAGACTGGGGGTTCCTTTATTATATTTCTATTTCTTCTATTTCCAGTTGAATATTCAACATTTCAAGCATTGTTTCAAAGTCTTCCATTGTATAAGCTTCATTCGTTGTTACTAAGGATTTTATCTGACCATTTCCTTTTGAAGTGTTCTGTTGAACTTTTTCTACAATAGTATGAGCTGGATTTATAAACATAATATGAGGATATAATTCTTTAAAGTAACTATATAACCATGGTAAATGTGTTGATGATAACGTAAATACATCAATTTCTTCATGATTTTCTAAAATATTATCGATAAATTGTTTAACAGTCATTAAAGTACGATACTTATCTGAAATGAACTTACCCGACTCGACAAGTTCAATTAATGGAGACGTATTAAATTTATAGACGTTACTTTCAGATGATTCACCTTGAATATATTCATCTATTTCTTCGCTTTCAACTAATGATTGTGCCCCTAGTATACCTATTTGTTTAGAACTAGATTTCTCAATTGCTTCTTTTACTGGTGGATACACACCAATTACTTTAGTTTCAAATTCATGTTTAATTTCATCTAACACTGTAATTGTCGGGGCATTTGAAGCAATAATAATTGCACTTGGTTTCCACTTTTCTAAATAATGAATAGTAGTCTTTATAACCTCTTTTAATTCACTTTTAGATTTGCTTCCATATGGGAATTGATTTCGATCAGCTAAATAAATTAAATCTTGAGCAGGAAATTCTTTTCTTAATAATTCTACAATTGAATAACTTCCGAGGCCAGCATCAAAAACAGCGATAGGTTTAATTAAATCATTTTGTAGTTTAGACATATTTTATCCCCTTACTTAAATTTCTAAAAATACTTTTGGTGTATGTGCTATTTTTTTATCAACTACATCATAAAATCCACCTTTTTGATAACCGATACAATGAACGTTATCTTCTGTAACAATATCAAATTCAAGTTCCCATTTTAACTTGCTTACTTTGACTAACCAACATCTTCCTATTGGCTTATCATGTATAGTTAGTGGTACTTTATAGTCCGCTTCTGTTCTCATCAATATAGGTGATATATTATTTTTCATCATTTCTGAGTGAGTCATATACTGATTTATAAATGCAGTTCTTAAATCTTCAAACCACTTCACATAAACTATATTACTTACAATACCCATGGCATCTATGTCGTATATATTGATTTCAATTTCTTTTTCCGCGACTAGTTTTCTCTCTTGCATTAAAAAGACTCCTTCAAACATTCATTTCATTATTTTACAATAATTTTATTTCTATGCACTTACCATTATTACTTAAAATACGTCGCTAAATCAACCTTTGATATAATGACAAAAGGCTGGGACAAATTAATTTGTCCCAGCCTCAATGTTCTTATTTCAGTTCTTCACCGTTTGTATTGATTACATTTTTATACCAATAGAATGATTGTTTCTTAGTACGTTTCAGTGTTCCTTTGCCTTCATTGTCACGATCTACATGAATAAGACCGTATCGTTTTTTCATTTCACCAGTAGTGAATGATACGATATCAATTATACCCCATGGTGTGTAACCCATTAGCTCGACTCCATCTTCGTCTACCGCTTCGATTGATGCATTAATATGTTCTCTTAAATAATCAATGCGTTCTTGATCATCAATTGTTCCATCTTCTTTAAACTCATCAGTCGTTCCGAAACCATTTTCTACTATAAATAATGGCAATTGGTAACGATTATATAGCGCGTTTAATGTATATCTGAGTCCAACTGGATCAATTGCCCATCCCCACTGGCTGACTTTAATATATGGATTTTCAACTGAATTTGGTAATCCTCCATTAACAACATTACCTTCAACACTTTGCTGTGCATCATGTTTAACGACAGTAGACATATAATAACTAAATCCAATATAATCTACAGTACCGTTTTTCAAGATTTCGTCATCGCCTTCTTGCCACTTAATGTCGTAACCTTTTTTCTGAAACATCTTCAATGCATAACCTGGGTAATAACCTCTTACTTGAACATCAGGGAAGAAGTATCTTAAACGGCTTGCAATCTCTGCTTCTAAAATATCTTTTGGATTACATGAATAAGGATAAATCGGTACATGTGAAATCATATTCCCAATGACAAAGTTAGGATTGATTTCTTTACCTTTTGTAACAGCAAGCGCACTAGCAATTAATTCATTATGCGCAACTTGATATAATACCTCTTCTGCATCTTCATCTTCTGACAAAGTTACTCCAGAGTTTGTCCATAAGAATATTGGATTACTCGTATCCATTTGGTTATTAATTTCATTAAAAGTCATCCAATACTTAACTTTATCTTTGTAACGATTAAATACCGTTTCTGCAAAATGCACAAAGAAATCTACAACTTTACGATTTCTAAAACCACCATATTCACGAGCTAAATGTAATGGCATTTCAAAGTGTGACAATGTTAGTACAGGTTCAATATTATATTTTAACAATTCATCAATCACATCATCATAAAATTTCAAACCTTCTTCATTAGGCTCTGTTTCATCACCATTAGGGAAAATACGTGTCCAAGCGATTGAAGTACGTAAACATTTTAATCCCATTTCATTAAATAAACCGATATCTTCTTTAAATCTATTATAAAAATCTATACCCTCATGATTTGGATAAAATTTATCCGACTCAATCGTTTCTGTAATTTCTCTCGCTTTACCATGTTCACCCGCAGTCATAACATCATGAACACTTAGACCTTTACCACCTTGATCATATCCACCTTCAAATTGATTGGCAGCTAATGCGCCACCCCATAGAAAATCTTTATTTAATTTAGCCATTTTAAAAACTCCTTTATATTTTAATGATATTTAAAATTACTTCGCCTTTATTAGACTTCGCGTTGTTAACCGGTATAATCTCACTAAATTCTGCACTATTTGTGATGATAACTGGCGTAATTGTGTTGTATCCTTTTTCTTCTAATGAATCTTTATCAAATTTAATTAAAGGCATACCCTGAGATATTTCATCGCCTTCTGATACCAATACTTCAAATCCTTCACCGTTAAGCTCAACAGTTTCAAGACCGATATGAATCAAAATTTCTGCCCCATCTAAAGTATTAATTCCGATAGCATGCTTAGAAGGTGCAATCATGCTTACTTTTCCTTCTACTGGACTATAAATTGTATTATCCTTTGGCTCTATTGCTATACCTTTACCCATTAAACCTTCTGAAAATACTGGATCTGGTACTTTTTCAAGTTGAACAATATTTCCTGATACTGGTGAATTAACTTCAATTTCTAATTTTTCATTTGGAACGACTGCGTTCGATTGATTTGCATCAGCAGTTTCAACTTGTTCAGTTGTATCTTCACCATAACCAAAAATTTGAATGAGTATAATAGGTAAAATAATCGCAATCGCAGTACCAATTAAAATCCCCCAAATTGACGATACATTATCTGCATTATAACCATTTACTATTGTTAATGGACCTGGTAACCCTGCATAAGCATAATATTTTGGATTGAAGAAACTGGCAACAAATGCACCAATTGCACCACTAATACAGGCAATGATAAATGGCTTTTTAAATCTTAAGTTCACACCATATATTGCGGGTTCTGTTATTCCAAAAATACCTGTGATACCAGCAGATGATGATACCCTCTTAACTTCTTGACTTTTCGCTTTAATAAATACACCTACAACCGCACCAACTTGCGCTATAACAGCGATTGTTTGATAAGCTTGGAATGAATCACTTCCGTGTTGTTCAAAGTTTGCAAGAACAACTGGTGTAATTCCCCAATGTACACCAAATATTACAAACACTTGCCATACTCCACCAATAATTGCTCCTGCTAACCAAGGTGCAACTTCAACAAGTGAATTGTATCCATTCGCAATACCATGTGCTGCCAATGTTGAAATTGGACCAATTACTAACAATGTCACTGGCACCATAATAATAATAGATAAGAATGGTACAAACAGCGGTCTTACAACTTCATGAATTGTTTTATTTAGGAATTTTTCTAAGTAAGATAAAATCCAAACAAGCAATAATGGTGGTAAAACAGAAGATGTATATGCAGTTTCAGTTAACGGCATACCGAATAATCTAACTGTTTCTCCATCAGCAATTCTGTCGAGTATCGCAGTAAAATCTGGACTCACTAATGCTGCAGAACATGCAATAGCTATGTACATATTCACATTAAAATGTTTGGCTGCTGTAATCGCAATAAAAATTGGTAAGAATGTAAATGGTGCCCAAGATATGAAATTGAATACTTCATATGTTCCTGTTTTAGAAAATGATGGTGCAATTAAATTAATTAATATCAATAAACCTTGTAAAATACCTGCAGCAGCTAATATATAAATAAACGGTGCAAATACAGCTGACATTGTAGCAATAACTCTATTTAATATACTTCCTTTATCTTCTGTTTCATTTTGCTGCTGATTCTTATTAGAACCACCTATCATTTCATCAAAAGCCTTATGAACATCTCCAACATTATTCCCAATAACTACTTGAAATTGTCCATTATTTTCAACAACTGTAACGACACCTTCTATTTTTTTTACTTTTTCATTCGCAGTTGGATCTGACCTTTTTAGTACAAGTCTTAACCGTGTTGCACAATGTGTGCTTTTAACAATATTTTCTTCCCCGCCAATTACCTCAAGAATCTCTTTAGCTATTCTTTCGTTTTTGTTCGCCATAATTCCACCTCAATTATCCCGTTTTCTATTTGTATACTCTTACATTATAATTATACCGATACAATTTGTAAAGATAGATACAAAACTAAATAGCACTATTAATTTAACAAATGCTATAATGTAAGTATTATCAACGAAAAGTGGGGTTTAATATGCTGAAGTACGAATTAATTGCTGAACGTATTGAAGAGCTAATAGAGAATGGACAATATGAAGCTGGAGACAAATTACCAAGCGTAGAAATATTAAGATCTGAATTTAATGTAAGTAAGAGTACAATTATTAATGCTTTAAAAAGTCTCGAAAAAGAAGGATTAATTTACCAAGCAAGAGGAAGCGGTATTTATGTAAGAAATCCAAAAAGAGATGGCTACTTAAACTTATTTACTGCAGATGGATTTTCAGATGATTTGAAAGGTCACGAAGTAACAAGCAAAGTCTTAAAAATAGCTGAAATTAAACCTGAAGAACACATTAAAACTCAATTAAAATTACAAGATAATGAAACTGTATATTATGTAGAGCGAATTAGATACGTTGATGGCAAAGTATTCTGTATAGAAACTTCGTATTTCAGTAAAAATGTTGTACTATATATGAACGAAGAAATAGCAAACGGCTCTATATTCGATTACGTAGAAAACAATTTAAAAGTAAAAGTCGGTTTCACAGATATTTATTTTAAAATAGATAAACTATCTGCCAGTGATGCTGGGCATTTACAATTAAACGAAGGCGATCCATCATTAGAATATGAACAAATATTTTATACAAGTACCGGCATACCTTTCGACTATTCTAAAATTATTTTCCATTACAAAAACTCACGATTCTATATACCTTCTGTAAAATAATCTTATGTGTATGGTTATATGGGTGAATCGCACGATATCTTCTAAGTCTTCGTGCGTTTTTGCCCGATTTGAGCCGAATCGCACGATATCTTCTGAGTCTTCGTGCGTTTTTGCCCGATTTGAGCCGAATCGCACGATATCTTCTGAGCCTTCGTGCGTTTTATCCCGATTTGAGCCGAATCGCACGATATCTCTACAGTCTTCGTGCGTTTTGCCCGGATTTAGCCTGAATCGCACGATATCTTCTGAGTCTTCGTGCGTTTTTGCCTGATTTAGACCGAATCGCACGATATCTCGAAAGTCTTCGTGCGTTTTAACCCGATTTGAGCCGAATCGCACGACATCTCTACAGTCTTCGTGCGTTTCTATCGAATTACATTACAAAATGAGGCAGTGACAAATTGATTGTCACTGCCTCTTATCATTTTATTGAAATAGATGTCTGTCTCACACTATATATTTTTTAAATTTCACTTTACTCATCTTCTGTTGGATTGATAGCTTGTATGAATTTGAATTTTGCATCTTCATATTCAAATTCTAATATACAACAATTCGTAAATTTAACTTCTTTCACTTGCTCAAATGGTAACCACAACTGTAAGAACATAAATATAGCACCACCGTGACTAACTGCTAACATTGTATCTGCTTCGTCATTTTTCATGATTTCTGTTAATGTTTCATTCATTCTATTTTGAACATCTACACTTGATTCTCCACCATAATCAACGAAGTAGTCTCCATATGATGTTTCACCAGGTTTATGTGGCGGATTCAATAATTCACTCTCCGCTTCAAACAAGCCAAAGTTCCATTCTTTTAGTCCTTTTAATCTAACATATGATTTCTCAGGGCATATTAATTCTAACGTATCACAAGCTCTTTCTTGTGTAGACGAATATAATGATTGAAACTGGACATTGGCTTCATCAAAATATGCTTTTGCCATTAGTGCCTGTTCTATTCCAAGCTTTGTCAAAGGTGAATCTGATGCACCTTGTATCTTTTTCTTTTCATTAAATAATGTCTGTCCATGTCGCATAAGATATAACTTCTTACTCAAGTGTCATCATCCTTTCAAAATATGTATTGTTCTAAATATATCCTACCACTAAAAATATCATTCTATAATTATCATGCACTGTATTCTATATTTTTATACTTTTATCTCTAATAATGTAACATCCTCTGTAAAGTGTAAAAGTCCTTCATTTAAAAAGAGTATTTCTATTGATTTATAAAATAATCTAAGTATAATAATTATAGTTAGTTTAATTTTTATAAATAGAAGGGAAATATATTATGTCACAAGTATTATTCATTACAGCTCATCCACATGATGAAACTGTTTCTTTTTCAATGGCAACAGCTAAAGCTTTTATCGAAAGTTATAAAACTACAAATCCTAACGATGAAGTAGTTCATATTGATTTATACAATTCATATATTCCACAAATTGATGCAGATGTATTTGCTGGTTGGGGTAAACTACAATCCGGAGCAGGCTTTGATGCACTTTCTGAAGGCGAACAAGGTAAAGTACGTCGCCTTAATGAATTAAGTGAGCAATTTGTAAATGCAGATAAATATGTATTCGTTACACCATTCTGGAACTTCTCATTCCCACCAGTAATGAAAGCATATCTAGACTCAGTATCAGTAGCAGGTAAAACATTCAAATATACTGCTGAAGGTCCAGTTGGTTTATTACCAGATAAAAAAGCGCTACATATCCAAGCACGTGGCGGATATTATAGCGAAGGACCAGCAGCCGAATTAGAAATGGGTCACCGTTACATCGGACAAATGATGAGTTTCTATGGCATAACTGACTTCGATGGATTAATCGTTGAAGGTCATAATGCTAACCCAGAAAAAGCAGAAGAAATTAAAGCTGACGGTATCGAACGCGCTAAAGCTTTAGGAAAAACTTTCTAATAAAACGACTATAAATAATTCTGTCGACAAAGGTTAAACTTTGTTGGCAGTTTTTTTGCGTACACTTTTAATGAGGAAATGAGAGACTTCCAAACTCCACTCCCTACATCACCTTCAAAATATTCATCAACATTTTCTTTGTTACTTTGCTTATGAAAGTATACAATTATATGTAAAGAACTATTCATTATTTTTAAGGGGATGAAACATATGGATACTGCATTTAATACAACAAAAGAGTTTGCACATGCTTTAGATAAAGCAGATGTTCTGCATCATGTTCGTGATCGTTTTTACATACAGCCTAATGAAATTTATATGGATGGAAATTCGTTAGGTCTTGCTTCTAAAGATGCTGAGGCAGCACTACTGAATGCACTTGAAGTTTGGAAAAAGGAAGGTATTAAAATTTGGAACGTTGAAGAGAGTAAATACTATCATTATTCTAAACAAATCGCTTCAAAAATGGCACCTCTAATCGGGGCTAATCCTGAAGAAGTCGTTATTGTTGGTAGCACAACTTCTAATATTCACCAAGCTTTAAGTACATTTTACGAACCAACTGACAAGAAATATAAAATATTAGTAGACGATTTAAACTTCCCTACTGACCGTTATGCTGTTGATAGTCAAGTTCGTCAAAAAGGATTAGATCCTGAAGATACTGTTAAAGTCGTGACAAGCTCTGATGGTATGTTTATTGATGAAGATGCAATTATCGATGCTATGACAGATGATGTTGCACTCATTCTATTACCTACCGTGCTTTATCGTTCTGCACAAGTACTAGATATGGAAAAATTAACGATGGCTGCTAAAGAACGTGACATTATAATCGGATGGGATTTATGTCATGCTATCGGCGCAATTGAAATGGATTTAACTCTAATTGATGCTGACTTTGCAGTATGGTGTACTTATAAATATTTATCAGGAGGTCCAGGTTCAACTGCTGGTTTATATATTAATAAAAAACACTTCAATAAAAATCCTGGTACTGCTGGATGGTTCGGAAACAAAGATGAAACACAATTCCAACTCAATCATACATTTGAACATCAACCAGATGCATCAGGTTGGCAAGTAGGAACACCTAATATTCTTTCAATGGCACCACTTGAAGGCGTGCTCAATATTTTTAATGAAATAGGTATGCATGCAATAAGAAATAAATCAGTACATATCACAGCATATTTGATGTATCTTATTGATGAAGCATTATCAGATTACGGCTATTCTGTTGGTAATTTACGTGATGATTTTAAACGTGGTGGTCATGTTTGTTTAGTTCATAATGAAGCCTATCGCATCAGTTTGGCACTTAAAGATAAAGGCGTTATACCTGACTTTAGAGAACCAAATGTTATACGCTTAGCACCTATTGCTTTATACACATCATATGAAGAAGTTTATAAAGTCGTTGAAGTCTTAAAAGAAATTGCACAAGAGCATTTATACGAACAATATAGTAACAAGCGTGGACTTGTCGTATAATGAATCAAGATTTTATAAAGGAGCAACATCATGTACAAGAAATATGGAGAAATCTTTCGTTTCATTATCGTAGGCGGTATTAACACAATCAATTATTACTGGGTATACTTATTATTGTTAAAAGTATTAGATATTAACTATTTAATAAGCCATATATCAGGATTTATTATAAGCTTCATCATATCGTTTTATCTAAATTGTTATTTTGTATACCATGTACAACCAACATTTAAAAAATTCATTCAGTTCCCTATCACGCAAGTTGTGAATATGGGTTTACAAACATTATTGTTGTATATATTTGTACAATGGCTACATTTGAACGAAACTTTCGCGCCATTCATAGGACTTGTCATTACAATACCAATAACATTTGTATTGTCTAAGTGGATATTAGTCGATAAATAAAAACACAGATGGTGAGACAAAAATAAGGATTTTTTTAAAATGAGAGAGCTTGAGACATAAATGTCTCAAGCTCTCATTTTTGTAATCAAGTCTACTTTCATAGCTACATATCTCTTTATAACAAGAACATCACAAAGAATGGTACGACTGCGACTACTACTATTCCTACTAGAACAAGTGAAATACTTGCCATTGATTCTTCTACTTCACCAAGCTCTTTTGCTGCTGCAACGCCTAATGTGTGTCCACTTGTTCCTAATGCTAATCCTCTTGCTATAGGGTTCGTTATGTTAAATAATTTTAATAACTTATTCCCTAATGCCATGATAATTACTGCATTTAATATAACAGCTAATGATGTTAACTCTTTAATACCTGATATACCTTCTGAAACAGGTAACGCTATTGCTGTTGTAGCTGCTTGAGGTAACATAGATGCGATGATATCATCACCAAATTGGAATGCTTTTGCTACTATATAAATAATGACTAATGCAGCTACTGTTCCTACTGCAATACCTCCCATAATATGGTGCCAATGTTTCTTCAAGACTTCGCGTTTTTTATACAAAGGAATTGCGAAACATATTGTCGCTGGTTCTAAGAAGAAGTTAATAATATCTCCACCGATTTTATAGTTTTCATATGGTATACCTGTAGCTTTTAAAAATACGATACCAACTACCATACTGAAAAATAATGGTGCAAATAAGAAAAATCCATTTGATCGTTTAAATAAATATGTACCGATTAAGAATACTGCAACTGATAATCCGATACCGAAATATGGTGTATTGACTCCTAAATGTTCCATCATGCGTAATCACCTGCCACACGTTTATGTTTAATATCTTTCACACTTTCAGATGTTTTTTCACTTGGTTTAATAATCATTTGTGAAAATATACCTGTACAAACGAGTAATAAAATTGTTGATATAATAATCAATAATATGATGAGAATAGGACTTGTACTCAATACGCCTAATGAGTTAATAACTGAAATACCTGCTGGTACGAAAAGGAATCCAATATTATTTGTTAATGCTGTTCCAACCGCTTCTACTTGCTCTAATTTAACAATACCTGTCGTTAATGCGACAAACATTAATACTAACCCAATTACTGATGCTGGCATTGGAATTGGCATAAAGCTTTCTATTATATGTGATATCAATAATATTATGGATATCGTTAATACTTGCTGAAAGAAGTTATTTACTTTTTTCATTCTGACAACCTCCCGAATTAATCTCTTAAGGTTATCTTAATATGAAAATAATGAATTAAAGCGTTTTCATGGCGAAATGCAATATTTGAAGTCTAAGTTACTAAATAGTTACTGTGAAAATTATACTAACCCTATTTCTGATTTAAACGTTTTCATATAAGAACGACTTACCTGTAATTTGATATTACCTGTCAATGTTACTTGATACGTAGAATTGAACCAGTGTTCAACAGATTGGATATGCTTTTTATTGATGATACTTGCGCGATGAATTCGTAAAAACTTTGTATCGTTAAGCTTTTTTTCATAAAAGCTGAGTGGTTCGCTTGTTTCATATTCAGTTTCTACTGTATTTATAGTCGTAACACCTTGATTAACCGAAATCGCAATGATGTCATTTATATTTAATACATAAATGCGATCTTCTATTTCAATCGGTAACACTTCATCTTGATTCACTTGTTTTGTCTCAATTGTATGATGGCTTTCAGCATTTGTAATTTTTTTAATTGCTTGTTCAATTCTTGATTTTTCAAATGGTTTCAAAATATAGTCTGTAGCTTCTAACTCAAACGCTTGTACTGCATACGTATCATGAGCAGTTGCAAATATAATATGAGGAACATGTTTCATTTTGTTGATTTTCTTTGCCAAATCTAAGCCACTTTCTTCCATTAAATTAATATCTAAGAAAATGACATCAAATTCGTGAGATAACAATTGCTCTAAAGTTTCTTCGATATTTTCTGCTTCTTCAATTTGACTAAAAGAACCAATTTGATTGAGTAAATATTTTAGTTCATTACGTGCCAATGGTTCATCGTCAACGATAAGTGCTTGCATTACATACCCTCTTCTCTATATTTATGCGGTATTTCAGTACTTACTTCTGTACCTTTATTGCTCGTTTCTATTTGTAATTCTGCCGAGTGGCCACACAATCCCATTAATCTTTTATTTAAATTTTCAAGCGCACTACCTGTTCCCGATTGAGATTCTACAATAGCCTTTCCTATGATGTCTTTCTTATCTTCCGGAATACCTTGTCCATTGTCTTTTACTGATAATTTAATCGATTGATTTTGATTGAGAACAGATACCCAAATTCGATTATCATCTTTTCTATTTGTAAATGCATGTTTAATAGCATTTTCGACTAATATTTGAATGACAAACGGCGGGACAAGTGATGAATGATTTTGGTCAGGTATATCATATTCAATAACAAAGTGATCAGGATATCTTGCTTGTTCTAAAGCAATATACGCACGCACTTGCTCAAGCTCTTTTTCTATCGTAATCATATTGTTTCTAGCACCTTGTAAATTAGATCGGAAGAAGTGACTCAGTTGTAACAATAATTGACGTGCTTTTTCATGATCTATTCGGATAAGTGCCGAAATTGTGTTCATTGCATTAAAGAAGAAATGTGGATTCACTTGCGCTTGTAATGACTTAATTTCAGCGTCTTGAAGTAATTGTCTTTGCATTTCTACAGCACCTAATTCTAACTGGCTAGAGAATATTTTAGCCAAACCTTCTGCAAGTCGTTTCTCCACAAATGTTAAATCATGATAATCTGTAAAATATAACTTCAAAGTACCTACAATATCATCATGCACATATAATGGTATGACAATAGCCGCTTCTAATGGACAATTAGGATGTTGACACCCTATATCTTTACTTGTATAAACTTCTTTTTGATTCCCCGTTTCAATTACCTCTTTAGATAAATCTGTAATAATAGTTTTGTCAGGTGTATGATGATCACTTGCGACACCAACATGCGCTAATATATGTGTTTTATTAGTAATTGCCACTGCTGAAACCTTCATTAAATCTTTTATAATTTTAGCAGCTTGATGAGCAGAAGATTCTGTTAACCCTTCTTTAAAATAAGGCAAAGTGTGATTAACTAATTTCAAAACATCATGCGTTTGAATAGCCCTCATTTGCTCTTCTTGTTTAACAGTTGAAATGATTATAGACATAAATATTGCCGTACCTAAACCATTTATAATAATCATTGGTAATGCTATAAGTTGTACAAGTTCCCATGCATCAGCCTTTTGAGAAGAGAATATTAATATACAAATCATTTGTATCACTTCTGTTGAAGCACCTACTATAGCGCTTTGTGTAACTGATAAATAGCCTTTAGATTTCATTGCATATGTACCAAAATAGCCTGCAACCAAACCAATAACAATAGATGATATTAAATAAGTATAAGCATCAGCACCACCTATATAAACTCTGAATATTCCCGATAGTACACCTACAAATACACCTACAAAAGGTCCACCAATAAGACCCGAAACACCAATAGTTAATACACGGGTATTGGCAAGTGATACTTCTGGACCAAGATGTAAATAAATCATACTTGATACAATTTCTCCATTATGAATAGCAACGCCAGTAAAGTTAGACAGTAGAGCAAATGAAGAGAATACTATAATTAAACGCCATTTTACATACCATTTTTCACGCTCACCCATCATATTTTTAAAGTAAGAAGTATTCATTAATATATACGCTACAAGGATAATGAGACCTACACGTTCTAATAGTAAAACAAATAAATTCAACATATTTACACCCATCATTCCTATAATTTTTATTCGATTTTATACCAACAAATATTTTACCATACGAAAGTTGAAAACTATTATATAAAGTGTCATTGTTATATTAATGAATATAATGTTAGCTATTGTTAATATAACGAAAAGAGCTTAGGACATTTACGTCCCAAGCTCTTTCAATTTTTTAATAAACCCTATCCTCACATATGCACTATAATTCTGTTCTAAGTTCCCACAATTCTGGGAAGAATGCTTGATCAATGACACGTTTCAAATAGTTAACGCCTGAACTTCCGCCTGTCCCTATTTTAAATCCTATAATTCTTTGTACAGTCTTCATATGTCTAAATCGCCATTGACTATATCTATCTTCAACGTCTGTTAATTTTTCTAGTAATTCATATAGTTCAAAGTAATCTTCTGAATTTAAATAAATTTCTTTAAATGCTTCTTTGACTGAATCATTGCGTTCGTAATTCTTTGTTACTTCTCTGTTTAACACATCTTTATCGATATCGAATCCTGCTCTATTCACTGCTTTGATTGTTTCATCGTATATACTTGGTCTTTCAAGTTGATTTTTTAATTGATTATAAATGTTTGGGTCTTTTTCATATATTTTCAACGCGTGTGTTGTTTTATAACCAAGGCTATATTCAATCATTCTATTTTGAAAAGATTGAAATCCAGATGAGCTCCCTAAATCATCTCTGAATTTCAAATAATCACTTGGTGTCATCGTAGATAATACTTCCCATACTTGAATGAGTTGTTTTTGAATATTACCTACTCTTGCTAATTTTTTAAAAGCTTGTTTATATTGATCTAGTTTTATATCTTCACAAGCTGAATTAATTTCATGAATAATCAAGTTCATCCATAGTTCTGAAACTTGATGTACAATAATAAATAATTTCTCATCGTGAGCATCTGTTAAAGTATGTTGTGCTGATAATATTTTATCTAAACCTAAGTACTCACTATATGTCATATCTTCTGTAAAATCCGTTTTAACGCTTTCCCCTTTAATTGATTCATCTTGATAATGACTCATCATTATTCCCCCTTTTTTGCTATAGTTGCTCTTATAGGTGAACCGTCTGCACCAACGATATTCAATGGTAATCCTATAAAATCATAATATCCTTGTGTAACATCTTCTAATAATAAATTTTCAATATTGATAATATCATAGCGATTAAACGCATGATGATTATCTAAAGTTTTAGAATCTATGTCATCTACTGAAGCTACATCAATTCCAAATACCTTTATACCAATTGATGACAAATAAGCGATTGCTTCTTCAGTTAGGACTGGAACTGTATCCGGAAACACATCAGCATGAGCTTGAGACTTTGTTTTAATCATAATTATTGTCCCTTTAATATCGAAACCTTCTAGTATCTCTCGCGTAATAAGCGCTTCTCCAATTACTTCTACTAAAGTAGCTTCTCCAATTAGTCTATTTACATCAATCTCATGAATCTTTATTCCATCATTATCAAAATGAAATGGTGCGTCCATATGTGTCCCAATATGCGTACTCGTTGAAATACAACCAATATTTACAGACCCTGTTTCTTCTTTATTTGCAGATAATTCAAAACGGAAAGGCTCATCTCCTGGCCAATTTGCTATATCATTTGTTAATGGTTGTGTAATATCAATCCACATAAACATGCTCCTCTACTTGTGTAATCGTTTTCATTTTACCTTCTTTTAATTCTATTGTACATGAATTCTGATATTTAAGGTGGGTACTGTTTAGCAATGAATGATATTTGGGTAAACTCATAATGAGGTGAATGAATATGTCATACATACGTGTACACGGAGCAAACCAGAATAATTTAAAAAATATTAATATAGATATCCCGAAACATCAATTAACAGTCTTCACTGGAAGATCTGGTTCGGGAAAATCATCACTAGTTTTTAGTACTTTAGCAGCTGAATCAGAACGTTTATTAAATGAAACTTATTCAAGTTATGTACAAAATCAACTGACATCTTATGAAAAGCCGGATGTTGATAGAATAGAACATTTACCAGTTGCCATGATTATAAATCAAAAAAGATTGGGTGGAAATTCACGTTCTACAGTAGGAACAATATCTGACATTTACGCTTCAGTTAGACTTTTATGGTCAAGAGTGGGCGAGCCTTTTGTTGGATATTCGAGCGTATTTTCATTTAATAATCCAAGTGGCATGTGCGAACGTTGCCAAGGACTCGGTTATGTTGAAGATATCGACTTAAACGAGTTGTTAGATTATGATAAATCTTTAAATGAAGATGCGATAAAGTTCCCATCATTTAGACCAGATAGCTGGCGTGGCAAACGTTATTTATATAGTGGTTTATTTGATAATGACAAGAAACTTAAAGACTTTACTAAAGAAGAAATGGACACATTCCTTTATACAAAACCAAAAAAACTTAAAAATCCTCCAGAAAATTGGCCAAAAACTGCTAAATTTGAAGGTTTGATTCATCGTTTTAGACGCTCATTTCTATTGAATGATAATTTCGAAAAGAAACGTTTTCTAGAAGACGTAAATAGAGTTGTTACTTCCCATAAATGTCCAAAATGTCATGGTAAAAGACTAAACGATAAAATTTTAAGTTGCAAAATAAATGGACTAAGCATTACTGACTTTACAGCTCTTTCAATAGATGATGCGATTGAATTTCTAAATAAACTTAAAGACAAAAAAGCTGCATATATTATTAAACCATTATTAGAGCAGTTAGAAGCTTTATCTTATGTTGGATTAAATTATTTAACATTGGACCGTAAGACACCTTCTCTATCAGGAGGAGAATCTCAACGCATTAAATTAATACGTCACTTAAATAGTCCACTATCTGACCTCGTCTATATTATTGATGAACCTAGTGTTGGCTTACATCCTGAAGATATTGAAAAAATAAATGACATTATGAAATCTATAAGAGATAAAGGCAATACAGTACTCGTCGTAGAACATGACCCTGACGTTATTCGTATTGCAGACCACGTTATAGACATCGGACCCGGTGCAGGCAAACATGGTGGTGAAATTACATTCACAGGTACTTATCATGAGTTGTTACAATCTGATACTTCTACTGGTAAAGCTTTAAAACGACAACACAAATTAAAAACATTACCTAGAAACACACAGAGCTATATCAATTTAAAAAATATATCAGAAAACAACTTAGTAAACGTGTCCGTTGATATACCTAAAAATATTTTATCTGTTATTACAGGTGTAGCAGGTTCCGGAAAAAGCACATTATTAAAAGCAGGACTTAAATCTCATAAAGAGACTACTTTCATTGACCAAAAACCTGTACATGCTTCAAATCGTTCAAACTTGCTAACTTATATGGATCTCTTTGATGAAGTAAGAGAATTCTTCAGCAAAGAAACAGGACTAAAGAAAAGTATGTTTAGCTATAACTCAGAAGGTGCCTGTCCAGAATGTCATGGTAAAGGCGTTATCAAAACAGAACTTGCATTTATGCCTGACTTTTCACAAGTTTGCGAAGTGTGTAAAGGAACCAGATATAAACCAGAAGTATTAGAAGCCAAAGTAAACGGTTATTCAATAGCAGATGTATTAGCACTAACAGTTGAAGAAGGAATGAACATATTTAAAAATAACAATAAAGTATACACACGTCTTACACATTTAGAATCAACCGGCCTACATTATATGACTTTAGGACAATCACTAGATACATTATCAGGCGGAGAAATACAACGCGTTAAACTGAGCAGATATTTAGATCAATCCGCTTCAAACCAAATATTCATATTCGACGAACCAACAACAGGACTGCATGAAGATGACATACCAACATTATTATCATGTTTCGAACAACTCATCCAACAAGGCAACACCGTCATATTAATAGAACATAACTTGACTATGATGACACATGCAGACTGGATAATCGACGTAGGACCCGGAGCAGGTATGAACGGAGGTAAAATATTATATAGTGGCGAACCAAAAGGCTTATTAGAAATAGAAGAATCAGTAACAGCCAAACATTTGAATAGATATGTAGAAATATAGAAAAGACCCCACCTAATTCGAAGAAGATAAACTTTCGAATTAGGTGGGGTCTTTTAATATAGGAAGTAAATAAGTTTCATGTTAAAGAGATACCGTGCGTTTTGCTCGGATTTAGCCTGAATCGCACGATATCTCGAAAGTCTTCGTGCGTTTTGCCCGGATTTGACTCGAATCGCACGATATCTCGAAAGTCTTCGTGCGTTTTGCTCGGATTTGACTCGAATCGCACGATATCTCGAAAGTCTTCGTGCGTTTTGCCCGGATTTGACTCGAATCGCACGATATCTCGAAAGTCTTCGTGCGTTTTAGCCCGATTTGACCTGAATCGCACGATATCTTGAAAGTCTTCGTGCGTTTTGCTCGAATTTAGACTCAATCGCACGATATCTCCTCAGTCTTCGTGCGATTCTAATCAGGCTAATTTTGAGAATGAAGTTTATACTTCAAATTCTTCTTTTTCTCTTAATTTTTCTTTAACGTAATCATAGTTTCCTTCAAATTTAGTTAATTTTTTATCTTTTAATAAATATGTTATATCAAATAGCTTATTCAAGAAGTATCTATCATGTGAAACTGCGATGATTGTACCATTATAATCTAACAATGCGTCTTCTATTGTTTCTTTTGCATCTATATCTAAATGGTTTGTTGGTTCGTCTAATACTAGCACGTTAAAATCTTGATTCACAAT
Organism: Mammaliicoccus sp. H-M34; assembly: GCF_022386495.1. Classification (NCBI taxonomy): domain Bacteria; kingdom Bacillati; phylum Bacillota; class Bacilli; order Caryophanales; family Staphylococcaceae; genus Mammaliicoccus; species Mammaliicoccus sp. H-M34. The sequence goes on along the minus strand of NZ_JAJNIK010000014.1, from coordinate 6,106 downwards.
TTGTGCCCAACGTAATCTCATTTTTTCTCCACCACTTAGACTACTGATTTTATTAAATACATCTTCTCCATAGAACATAAATTGTGCAAGTATATGTCTAGCTTGACCTTCTGTTACATGAACTACATCTCTAAATGTTTCGATAACTGTTTGGTTATCAATATTTTCAAAAGTGTGTTGTGATAAATAACCTATTCTTAAATTAGATGCTCTTTTAACTATTCCTTCATCTGGTTCTATTTGATTTATCATCATTTTTAATAATGTACTCTTTCCTGTTCCATTATCTCCTATTATAGATACATGTTCTTTTCTTCTAATGAGTAAATCAATTTCTTCAAACAATATATCTTCGTACATCTTAGAAACACTTTCTAATTCTATTACATCGTTAGAAACACGTTGTCCTTCTGCTAAATTCACGTTCATTCTTTTATGTTCTAGTATAGGCTTATCTAATTTCTTTATTCTATCCAATGCTTTTTCCATACTTTTTGCCCGTTTAAATAAAGCTGCATTTGGTGGATTTGCTTGGCTTGCCCATAATCTTAATTGCTTAATCGAGTCTTCCATTTTCTTAATTTTCTTTTGTTGTGTTTGATATGCTTCAAATTCATTTATAATTCTTACTTCTTTTTCTTTAACAAAATAACTATAATTACCATGGTATATATGCAATTGACCTTGATCAATTTCTAATATTTGATTAACTGTGTCATCTAAAAAGTATCTATCATGAGAAACTATGACAACTGCGCCTGAATATTGCTTTATAAAATCTGCTAACCAATCAATAGATGAAATGTCTAAATGATTGGTAGGTTCATCTAATAATAACAATTTAGGTTGTTGTAATAGTATTTGAGCTAACCCTACTTTCGTTCTTTCTCCTCCAGAGAGTTTCTCCCACGTATGATTTAATAAATGATTTATTTTTAATCCGTGACTTACTCGTCTTATTTGAGCATCTATTTCATATCCACCTAGTTGTTCGAACAATTCTTGTAATTGCCCATACTTCTTTAATAATTGTTCTATTTTGTCAGTTTCATTAGCCATCTCAGCTTCGATTAACTGCATTTTCTGTGAAATGTTATTAACTTCTTCAAATACTTCTGTTAAGCATTCATATACTAGTTTGCCATCTTCATAGTTTGGTAATTGATTCAAATATCCAATTGATATATTCTTCTGCCAGCTTATTTGCCCTTCTGTAGGCGATTCTATACCAGCCATCAATTTTAACAATGTACTTTTACCTTCACCATTTCTTCCAACTAGACCTACACAGTCCCCTTCATTCAAGTCATATTTAATATCTTCAAATATAACATCACCTGTATAAGACTTAGATAATTTAGACATATTTATAATATTCATATTGCTTCCTCCAAAATCGTGCTACAAGGAAGCTGGTGTCAGACATTCCTTATAGCTATATTTTTCTTCAAAAAAGACATACTTCACCAATTTTGGAGAAACATTCGCAAATTTGTTGCGTACGATTACAAAGAATCTGCAACTATGAGCTAAAAGAAACATCTGAAACACCTCCGTTCATCAAAGTTATCTTCATTATATTACTGGTATAGTTATTTTACAATGCGATTCATTATTCTAAATCTTCGCCGATATTAACATTTGTGACGTAATTATCTACTATTGTAAATATAATAAGATTCCCCTCTACAATGAATCTATAATTTTTTCCGTTACTAGTTTCTTCTATAGTATAATCATTTCCATAAGCATTCATAATTTGTGATTTAGATATATGTTTCTGTTTTACCGGAAACTTGACACTAGCAGCATAATTATCGTTGTGGTTATTACCAAAATAAAACGTTTGATCATAAGAATTCATATTTTTAAAAGTTTCTCCATCATTTGATTGAGGTTGAACAATTCTATGACCATTCATTGTTACGTTCTTGTACACTAATGCGTTGATGAAAGTAGAATCTAAGATAAAGCTACCATCATGCCCTGTATTACCTTGATACTTATAGTAAGGTGTTGTTGCAGCTTCGACATCATTACCATCTTGACTAGGGATATTTACTACTCCAAACATTGTTCCGATTGAAATTCCTGTTGCAATTGTTAACTTTGCCACTTTATTCATTTCCACCACTCCCTTTAGCATAATTGTACACTTATATATTACAATAACATTACAAAGATTTCAAAAATGTTACGTCAAACGTTTTTTATTCTATAAGTAGTAATAATACTGATAATTCAGTCTTCTGATGATATAAATCTATTTAAACTTACTCGCACTAACTATGAAGTCTTTTATAATATTACTTAAAAGCTACAATAATCTTATTAAACTCATAGGATTTACTGAATCTTTATAACTTCAGAAAATTTTTATACTTTTTTCATCAACACTCAAAGCAATTTTTCAATGTTGAATGTCTCTCTTAATATCGAAGTTCAAAACTGTCATGAAAGTATTCTGTACGTAACACCTATTTCCCGGATTTTTTCATACAATTGCATACAATCGGTAAATTTAAGTGTAATATTACAAAATATCTCAACTGTAATTCTTTATTACAATATTTCTTGCACATTGTAATCTTTTGTTATTTGACTGTAATTTACAAGGCCTCTATTTATGTTATTGTTGTCTTGTCCCAATTTTCAGGGGAGAATTTTTAACTAACAAAGAAATCATCATCTTAAATAAGATACTAATAAATAAAAAATTATTCGGAGGGTTTTACAATTATGAAAAAAGCAATTTTAACATCATCATTAGCAGTAGCAATCGGAGCAACAGGAGTAGCATCTTCACAAGTAGCAGATGCATCTGAACAAGGCGTAAACAAAGAGCAATTAGCTCAATTAGCTCAATCAAATTCACCAGAACTTAATGAACATGCTGTCCAAGAAGGCGCATATGACATTAATTTCACATTAGATGGATTCGAATATAACTTTGAATCAGATGGAAACAACTTTACTTGGGAATATCATGCAACTAATGCAGCTGACACTGAAAGCACTCAAGCTCCAGTAGCTCAACAACAACCAGTTGCTGAACAAAACGTAGCTGAACAAACTCCAGCTCCAGCAGCAAACAACACTGCTAACGAACAAGCAACTCAAGAAGCACCTCAACAAGTAGAAGCGCCAAAACAAGAAACACAAGCACCAGCACAAGAAACTAAAACAACACAAACATCTTCAGCTTCTGAAGGTTCAAGTGTAAACGTTAATGATCACTTAAAAGCTATCGCTCAACGTGAATCAGGCGGCGACTTAAAAGCTGTTAACCCATCATCAGGTGCAGCTGGTAAATACCAATTCCTACAAACTACTTGGGATTCAGTAGCTCCAGCAGAATACAAAGGTGTATCACCTACAGAAGCTCCTGAACATGTACAAGATGCAGCAGCTGTTAAATTATACAACACTGCAGGCGCTTCACAATGGGTAACTGCATAATTAATTAAGCAGTACTAAAATTTTATTCAACAAACTAATCCAACGCCCTCGGCAATAGCCGAGGGCGTTTTTTATTGATTTAATATTCTATTTACATAACTTGCAACTTCCGGAAATGAAGTATAACCATCCCTATCACAAAAATGTCCATCGTGTTCAATGGTTACAAATTCAGAATTTAACTTTTTCGCTAAATTTTTACTGAGTTTATATGGAACTACGCGATCGTTTGTCGCAATAATACTTATAATATTGGGTACTTTTTCTTTAAGTTTTTCAAAATCTATATTGGTATGCTGAATATAATCATCGAGTTTGCTTAATTCCGAAATTTCTTCATAAAATCCTGCAACCAATACAAGACCTTTAATGTTCAACTTACCATCATATTTCGAAAGATAATTTAGCACTGTCACAACACCTAAACTATGCGCAACAATCACATTTTCACCAGAAGTTAAATCCACCTCTGCATTTAATGTATCCGTCCAATCACTCAATATAGGATTTGAAGAATTAGGAAAATCTAAAATCTTACTATCAACACTAGGAACATGTTGAGTCAACCACTTAAACCAATGCTTTTGACTATTAGCATTGTAACCATGTGCTATATATAAATATTTATTCATAACAATCACCTTTCGATTTAATGTACAAGTGCATTAATGATCCCTATAATAATTCCTCCAAATGGAAAAACGAGCCACCAAAATCTTGAAAAGAACTCCCAACCATTCCTTGGTCTATTATAATTAATATCTTGTTGAGGTGTTTCTCTGTAAGTTTCAATAATCGTTTTCTTTAAATTTTTATCTCCTTTTATTAACTCATCTAAAGATAAATCGAATATATCACTCATTTGAACTAGAATGTCTATGCCAGGATACACCTTACCCAGTTCCCATTTAGAAACACTTTGTCTTGTTACATGTAATTTAGCAGCCAATTCATCTTGTGACCATCCATTAAGCTCACGTTCTTCTTTAATTTTCGATCCAATATTCATGATTATTCACCCCTTTTCTACACTATAGAACTAATCATACAAAAAGTCCCGAAACTATTTTTTGCTTCCCACAGCAACCAGAAGTTGCGACCTTATTAAACCAACACTTACTTAGGTTATACCCATTTTCACAATTTTTATATTTAGAATACGGTCATACTACCCTCCGTCTCCTAATAAATATAAAAATTATTGTAGGGATTACTAGCGTAGAATATCTACAAACATTAATAATAAATAATGTTTGTTATACTAAATAATATAAATATATTTTAAGGAGTGAGTATATTGGCTATTCCTATTATTATAGATACAGATCCTGGTATAGATGACATCATTGCAATTTCTGCTGCCATACATAGTAAAGATTTAGATGTGAAACTCATTACTTCAGTAGGCGGTAATGTTGGGATTGAACATACTACACAAAACGCTTTAGATATTGTAAATTACTTTAAAAAAGATATACCTGTAGCAAAAGGTGTCGATACACCACTCATCAACAAGCTTGCTACTGCTGAACATGTTCATGGACATAATGGAATTGGTAATGTGCAATTCAAGACTTCATCTCTAACAAATATTTTAGAAGATCATGCCGTTATAGCAATGAAAGAAACGATAATGAATTCTGAAGAACCTATAACTTTAGTTCCTATTGGTCCTTTAACTAATATTGCATTATTATTTTCACTCTTCCCAGAAACTAAATGCAATATTAAACAAATTGTTTTAATGGGTGGAGCTGCAGTCGGAGGAAATGCAACACCATTAGCTGAATTCAATATATATGTAGACCCACACGCAGCTCAAATCGTATTTAATCAAGATATCCCTATCATTATGTGTGGTCTTGATGTAACAAGAGAAACTATGATTAACCATGATGATATACAAACACTCAAAAATCAAGGAGACTTTGGCAACTTAATAACTGACATGTTAGAAGTCTATAATGATGTAAATTCAGGTGAAAAACACGAACATATCATACATGATTTATGTACAATATTTTATATACTTTATCCAGAAATGTTCACAACAGAGCGAGCTGACGTTTCCGTTATAACAGAAGGACAAGCAGCCGGATGTACATACACAGAATTTAATAAAGAAGGTAAAGTTGAAGTCTGTATGCATGCAAATAATAAACAATTTAGAGCAAAATTTGTAGAATTCGTAAAAGACATACATCAATCGAGATAGATTGCACTTACTGGCAAAATTCTGAATTATGCTCCTTAGATTGGTCTTACTGGCAGAATTACGAATTATGCTCCTTAGAATGTTCTTACTGGCAGAATTCTGAATTTTGCTCCTTAGAATGTTCTTACTGGCAGAATTTCGAATTGTGCTCCTTAGATTGTTCTTACCTGGCAGAATTCTGAATTTTGCTCCTTAGATTGTTCTTACTGGCAGAATTCTGAATTTTGCTCCTTAGACTGTTCTTACTGGCAGAATTCTGGATTTTGCTCCTTAGATTGTTCTAACTGGCAGAATTCTGAATTGTGCTCCTTAGACACTACCACTTACGGACATTTCTCAGAATTATGTCTCTAACAACACCTCTTACGGACATTTCTCAGAATTTTGTCCCTAACAACACCTCTTACGGACATTTCTCGGAATTTTGTCCCT
>NZ_JAJNIK010000013.1:0-30497 GCF_022386495.1 Mammaliicoccus sp. H-M34 | reverse complement strand
CCGATAAAATAAAATAGCGACCCGAAAATGGAAAATACAGGCCGATAAAATAAAATAGCGACCCGAAAATGGAAAATACAGGCCGATAAAATAAAATAGCGACCCGAAAATGGAAAATACAGGCCGATAAAATAAAATAGCGACCCGAAAATGGAAAATACAGGCCGATAAAAATAAATAGCGACCCGAAAATGGAAAATACGGACCGATAAAATAAAATATCGGTCCAGAAACGCGAAATACGGGCCGATAAATAAAATTACCGGTCCAGAAACGCGAAATACAGACCGATAAAAATAAATAGCGGTCCAGAAACGTGAAATACGGACCGATAAAAATAAATAGCGATCCAGAAATGAGAAATACGGACCGATAAATAAAAATAGCGGTCCGAAATCTGCTTATAACGCACATCTCCAAAGCACACTCTACTATAGCCTGAACATAAAAACAGTAGTATCTGCTTTATATCCATCAACACTCTAAATGTAAAAAGTATTTGACATGTTTATCTCAGATGTTAGACTAATAAATGTAAAAAACTTTTGACATTTGGAGGTGCAATTTTGATGGTTTTGAAATGGTTACTTTTTATTATTATTACATTAGTCATGTGGACGGTTTACTATAAATATATAGCAATTAATACTAAAGAATTTAAAAAAGAGCAAAGACTGGATGAAAGGCAATTGAGAATAAGACTCGAAATACTGTCTAACACGTTTGGTTATATGTTCTTGATTATCATGTCCTATATAGCGATTAAACTTTCTGGCTTAAATGGGAATGCACAGAATGTCTTCACTCAAAATCCTGAAATACTTTTTATTGTTTTGTTAGGCATTATATATGCAATTAATGTTTTAATAGTAAAGAAGAAATACAGTTGAGAGTAGGTAAGTTGTGAAGAATAAAATACGGGAATATCGAAAGCAAATGGGAATGTCACAGGATACGTTAAGTAAAAATGTAAAAGTGACGAGACAAACGATTAATGCTATTGAAAATGATAAATATGATCCTACATTGGCACTAGCTTTCAAATTAGCAAAAGTGTTTGATGTAACTGTAGATGAATTATTCTCTTAAATGAAAGGAAGATTATTTTGAAGAAGCAAGATGAAATGGAAAGACAACATGTATTTATCGCTTCTAAGTATACTGTAGTGTATTTTATATTTGCTTTAGTTATTTATAATTTATATACGAAATTTACGACAGGCGAGTTTAATGTTGTTTGGTTAATATTATTAGTTGGCATTATTATATTTTTAGGAATTCAAACTTATTTTAAGGTTATTACTAAAACGTAATACTTTTAAACAAAAGTATAAAAATACAATAAATGTTTATTATTCTACCCCTTGTAATTGAAATTCAATATAGTAGGATGTAGGTGTATCGTCTTTAGATACATAATCTATAAAAAGGGAGAGAGATCGAATGAACAAATTTTCAAAGATTTTTGTTTCAAGCGGTTTAGCATTAGCGACAGTATTTACAGTAGGTGCAGCTAGCAGCGGGAATACAGTGGATGCAGCAAGCAATGGTAATATGGAAAGCGAAGCGTCTCAACCTTATACTTCTTATTATAATGGATATGTTAGTTACGACCCTGGATTCTTTATAACAGATACTTTCAAAAAAGGATTCGAATCAGGTAATTTCACTTTAAACGGTTATGAAACACCTGCACATGAAAATTACGCAAAAGAACATCAAGGCGAAGCGAAAAATATTAACTTATATGATCAAAATTTAAATGTCTATAGTAATTATGGTTTAGATGCAAACGCACAACCGACGAACGCTGAACAATTTAATTTATCTATAGATGATGTTAGAGAATCTTATGGTATGGATTATTCTAAAACTGGAAGTCCTCGTAGTATAGAAGGCCAATATTCTTATAATTTAAATGGTTACAAAATTGCCTTCACATCAGATGAAAATGGTGTTGTAACGAGAATTGATTTTTATACAATAGTAAATTAACTTTATAAATTATTTATTTGTTCAATACGATATTGAAGTTCATCAAAGTCTATTATTCGGGCTTGTCGGTGGACTTCTTTTTGATTGTAAAAAAGCATGACTACGGGTGACGTGAATAAGTTTAATTGTCCAACTGCTTCAGGAACTTGATTAGCGACTATTTCATATGCTGGGATTTGATAATTTTCAGCCATTTTTTGCACAATTGGATGATCAGCTTTACATACAGAACAATTTTCACTAGAAACATATATCAAAGTGAACGTATGGGCATTAATTTTTTCATTTAATTCGTCAAAAGTGTTTATAATTTTCATAAAAATCTTCTCCTATCATTTCAATATATCGGCAAGTATTATACCATTACAGGAGAAAAGGAGTGAATGATATGTTTGGTAATAAGAACGAAGACGAAAGATTTTATGTGAAATCTAAAGAAAATATTAAATCTTTAGGTAGATTTACTGTTGTAGTTGATCGTGAAACAGGCGTTAATTATGTTCACGCTTGGGTAGGAACTGGTAGCAGTTTAACACCATTATTAGACAAGAACGGTAATCCTATAATAGATAACATGGAATAATTTTTCAGTAATACACAAAGGAGTATTTTAATGTTTAGTAGATTTGTACGCATCGTCGTAGCTATAACCTTATTGATTTTTATTGTAAATGCACCCTCAAAAATTGCTGAAGCATCAAAAGAAGCAGGTACAATGGGGAATGGTTATAAGAAATACATAGAAAATAAACAAGATACACAACATAGAAAAAGCCAAGAAACAAAAGAAGCGGCAGTCGTTCCTAAAGAAGATTCAATACTAGATTTATCAGAATGGCAAGGTGAACTAACCTCTGCACAAGTAAAGAATTTAAAAGCAAATTATGACTTTATTATATTAAGGGCACAGTATGGATCAGATTATAAAGATGCAACTTTTGCAACAAACTCCAAATTATTAGAAGCAAATAATATGAAATATGGTGTGTATTCATATAGCATGTACGAAAATGCGAGTGATGCACGAACAGAAGCAAAATCATTATATAATAGAGCACCGAACGCAAGCTTCTACATTAATGACTACGAAGAAGAAACTGTAACTTCAGGCACATCTGATGAAAGTACACAAGCATGGTTAGAAGAAATGAGAAAGTATTCAGGAGATAAAAAAGTCCTATTATATTCATATGAAGACTTTATGCTCAATAATACAGCAACAGCAGTACAATCATATGACGGATATTGGTTAGCAGCTTATCAAGAAACACAGCCAGAAAGAGAACATGTACTATGGCAATATACAGACAGTTATTATTCAGAAGAACTTGATCAAAACGTAGATGCTAATGTATTAAGTCCTAACGTTCAATCAAGCTGGTTTATCTCTTAAAATATACTTAACCATATGAAACCTCTCAAAAAGTCTATTTGTAGTAAGTTTGATTGAGTGTATAGTAACTATATACATTATCATAGATAGAAAGTAAGGTTCACTCGAATAAAGAGAGAGGTGTTATAAATGTATATATTATTTATTATTTTAGCTATAATTACATTCATTTTCTTGGCGTATTCAATCGTAATATTAATGGGGAAAGATGGTATGATATATTCATTTTTATCCAAAAAAGAGAAGAATCAATCTGATAGAAATAAAGGTTGGATATTCTTTTCAAGTGTCTTATTATTGTTTATCTGTTTAATCGTTTTCTTCTTTTTTGTTATTTAAGTAATAAGACAATATAATTTAACTTCAAGGTTATGCAAGATATAATCGAGTATAAAGAAGGTGAATTAATGAATATATTAGATGATTATTTTAAATTATTTGATGAATCAAGATATAGTGAAGAAAGTTTTCAGAAGTTAAATGCATTATTTAGTGATGATATTGAATTTGTATTGAATAATAAGACATTTAAAGGTAAAGAAGCTTGGAAACAGTTTGTAAAAAGTGTATATACAACAAACAAAGACTTGAAACATATGCATAACGGTTGGACAGAAAACGAAGACGGCAGTTTCGAAACACAATGGGCAATTTGTGGTAATAGATATGAAACAGGCGTTTACACCCAAGAAGGTAAAGATATTGCAAGATTAGATGCAAATGGGAAAATTGTATATTTAGAAAACCAACCAAAAGACGATCAATTATTCTCAAAACAATAGAATGAATAAAGAGCGTAGGGTAGAAACCTGATTTTATGACAAGATTTCGTTGTCCCAGCCTCTTATCATAGGCTAGCTATATTTACACAAGTCGAGAGAAGTGTGAGCAAGGGTAGCTATAATACTTAAATAGAAGTTAAATAAAAATATTAGTTGAAGATTAGAATTTTAATAAGAGCAGAATTTCATTGATAAAATGGAATTTCTGCTCTTATTTTTATATTAGTTACCATTAAGGAAATACCTAGTCCGTATTTTACTTTGGATTTTCTCGTAATGATAGGCGGTTGAAACCCAAAATATCCGAAAACTAATTTTTCATCAATTAATTATATAAACTATTACATTATTCTACGGAGATAAGAAAATTTAAAAGACAAGACTCCTGTAGAATACAGAAATCTTGCCTTAGAGAAAGTAGCTTAAATAAAAAGTTTAACTTTTTATTTAAGCTACTTTTGTTACAAACTGGATTTGGGGATATTTTTATTGATAACCAAGCAATCTGGAAATTTTCAGTGCACATGTTTTTAATTCTTCTACAAAAAAATCTTTTTTGTGCAGTTCAGTTGTAGGGAAAGATAAACTAATTGCACCTTGCACTTCATTACGATAGTTAACGAAGTATGTGCTCACACAATATATGCCTTTTTCATTTTCTTCATTATCTACAGAATAGCCTTGTTCTCGTATTATTGCTATTTCATCTATAAATTGGTTGTAGTCAGTTATAGTATTTTCAGTCAATTTAACGATATCAGATTGATTCCAAATTTCTTGTATCTTTTCATTATCATAAGTTGAAAGAATGGATTTACCTACAGCTGTACAATACATTGGGGCACGTTTGCCAATTTTAGATGCCATTGAACGATTGTTGTTACTCGGAATAAATTTATCAATATAGACTACCTCATTATTATCCTCTACAACTAAATGACAAGTTTCACTTACTGTTGTCATCAATTGACTAATCATGCTTTTAGCAACATTTAAGAAATCAATATTTTGTACACGTTTGTTTCCTAATTGGAACATCTTAAAAGTAATTTGATATTGATTAGTTAAAGGCTCTTGTTGTACATATCCATTAGTAATTAATGAATTTACAAGACGATGAACTGTTGCTTTTGATAATCCAGTAGCTTCTACTAATCCTTTCAAAGAAATTTGTTCTTGCTCTGAAATGATTTCTAAAATATTTAAAGCACGATCAATCGATTGCACGTTTGAAGCCATATTAATCACCTCTTTATTAAAAATATATCACAGATATTGTAATATTTTGTAGTTTTTTATTATTAAATAAACAATTGACAACGTTTACATTAGCGTTATAATAATACTTAATATCACTATACAATACATTGTATCATAATGTGGAACGGAGGTAAATTTTGAAAAAATATAAAATATTGAAACAGTTACATGAAAATTATTTAGTAGCAGTAGTAAGAGGTATTAACGAAAGTGAAACGAACAAGATTATCGACGAAATAATAAGAGGTGGATTTAAAAATATAGAGGTTACATTTACTGTGCCAAACGCAGTATCTGTCATTGAAAGAATCAATAAAGAGTATGGAAGTGACATCGTTTTGGGTGCAGGAACAGTGTTAGATGCTACTACAGCTCGTATTGCAATAAGTAAAGGTGCTCAGTATATTGTAAGTCCTCATTTAGATACTGAAATATCTAAGATATGCAATGTATATTCCATACCTTATTTACCAGGATGTAGTAGTGCATCCGAAATTATTGAAGCATTACGTTATGGTTCAGATTTAGTAAAGCTTTTCCCTGGTGGACATTTGGGTTCAAGTTTTATTAAGGATATTAAAGGACCAGTACCAAATGTTGAATTAATGCCTTCAGGAGGAGTCAATTTAGAAAATATTTCAGATTGGATTGAAAAAGGTTCGTTTGCAGTTGGTGTAGGAAGTGATTTAACAAAAGAATTCACTGGAAATAATTATGAAGTAATATCTGAAAAAGCAAAATCTTATGTAGACGCTTATAGAAATAAACGAAAGTGAGTGGAAATGATGAAATTATTCACAATAGGGGATTCAATGATTGCGATGAATCCTAAAAATAAAGGGCCATTAAGATTTAACCATACATTTGAAAGGACAATTGGTGGTGCAGAATTAAATGTAGCAATTGGTGCTAGTAGATTGGGGCTTGATACTACATTTTATTCAAAAGTAGGAGAGGATGAATTCGGACAACATATTATCAATGTATTAAGAGGAGAAGGAATTGATACAGAATCAATCGATAAAGTTAAACAAAAGTCTACTTCAGTATATTTTAAGCAAATTAATGCAGATGGAAGCGGAGCCTCATTTTATTACAGAGATGACGCCCCTATTAAGGAAATTACTCAAGACAATCTTGAAAATATAGATTTTGGTGAGTTTGATTATTTTCATGTTAGTGGCGTATTTGTTGCATTGCTACATCATAAAATTGATCTTATTAAATCATTGATGAAAAAAGCACGTGCACACGATGTCAAAATCAGCTTAGATCCAAACATCCGACTTAAAACTTGGGATAAAGAAACAGCAAGTGCTATTTTAGGCGAGCTACTACCTTATGCGGATATTTTGCTCACTAGTGATGATGAACTTGAAGTTTTGAAAATTGCTACTCCATTTGAAAACATAATTTCATTATTAGAAGAATGTCATCTGGATGAAATTATTGTGAAGCGTGGGCATTTATCAACACAGTATGTAAGTAAGGACAAAAAATTTGATAAAGAAGTGTTTAATGTTAACCCCATAGATACTGTAGGGGCAGGAGATGGCTTTGCTAGCGGTTATTTATATGCAATGAGCAGAGGCTATGATGCTGAAAAGAGAGTGGTTTTTGCAAATGCTGTAGGTGGAATGGTGACTGAAGTATTAGGTGATAATGAAGGCCTACCATACTTAGAGCAAGTAGAAAAATTTTTGAATGAAGAAAAGCTAATTTTGAGATAAAGGGAGTGTGAAAAATGAAAGCAGCTAGAGTAATAGGTGAAAACGAAATTGTTATAGAAGAAATAGAAAAACCTGTACCTGATGAAAAAAAGAATATATTAGTCCGAACTAAAAAAGTTGGTATATGTGGTTCGGATAGACACATTTTACATGGAACTAATCCATTAGCTACATTACCAAGAGTAGTAGGTCATGAAGTAGTGGGAGTCGTAGAAGAAGTTCATGGAAAGTCTGAATTAAATGTTGGGGACCATGTAGTTGTTGAACCTATAACGCCATGTGGTGAATGTTATGCATGTAAAAAGAACAGGCAAAATGTATGTCAAAACTTAGTGGTATTTGGTGTTCATGAAGACGGGGGAATGAGAGAGTTCTTTACGGTTAATGAGAAACAGTTACATAAAGTTCAGCATGATATTCCTTTTGAAAAGAGTGTTTTAATTGAGCCACTAACAATAGGAGCACAATCAACGAGTAGAGGAGATTTACAAGATGGAGATACATTACTAATTCAAGGTGCAGGTCCGATAGGTTTGTGTATTCTAAAATACGCTAAGTTGAAAGATGTAACGGTATATATAGCTGATTTAGATCAATCAAGATTAGATTATGCTAAAAAACAAGGTGCTGATGTTGTGATAAATGTACAAAACTTAGACTTAGTCGAAGAAATTATTAAATTAACAGACGGTGAAGGTGTCAATGTATCAATCGATGCGGTTTGTATGCCAAAAACTTTTGAGTTAAGTATTGATGTTGCCTCCGCTGCAGGAAGGGTTGTTGTTTTAGGTTTTGATGAAAAACCAGCAAATATAACCCAAATGCCAATTACTAAAAATGAATTAACAATTGTAGGTTCAAGATTACAAACTTATAAATTTAAGGATGTAATTGAAAATATGGAACAACATAAATTTGATGATTTTGATTTAGTTACTCATCAGTATAATTTGAATCAAGTAAAAGAAGCATTTCGATTCATAGATGAACATCCTGACCAAGTTAAAAAGGCAATTATCAATTTCAATTAAACAGAGGAGATGAAAACAATGGAAATGACATTTCGTTGGTATGGAAGAAATAACGATACGATTTCATTAGAGGAGATCAAACAAATACCTAACACAACAGGTATAGTATGGGCTTTGCATGAGAAGCCAGTTGGTGCCGTATGGGATAAAGAAGAAATAAAAGAAGAAGTTGAATATATAGAATCACATGGATTTAATGCTAAAGTTGTCGAAAGTGTAAATGTTCATGAATCAATAAAATTAGGTAATAGTGAACGTGACCAACTTATAGAAAATTATAAAAAAACTATAGAGAATTTAGCTGAATATGGTGTGGAAATAATTTGCTACAACTTTATGCCAATATTTGACTGGACAAGAACTGATATGTTCCATCCACTTGAAGATGGTTCTACAGCTTTATATTTTGATTATGAAAAAGTGAAAAGTTTAGATCCTAGCGAATTGATTGAAACGGTTTCGAGTGCTAGTAATAATTTAACGATGCCAGGGTGGGAAAAAGAAAAGCTTGATCAAATTTCTGAATTATTTGAGGCTTATAAAAAAGTGGATGAAGAACAGCTTTGGGAAAACTTTAGTTATTTCATAAATGCTATCATGCCAACTGCTGAACGTTGTGGTATAAAAATGGCAATTCACCCAGATGATCCACCATTTTCTATATTTAATTTACCTCGTATTATTACAGGAGCAGAAAGTTATGAAAGAATGTTTGAAATCAATGACAGTCCTAATAACGCTATAACTTTATGTACTGGTTCAATGGGAGCTTCTAAGAAGAATGATATGGCTAAAATAGCAGAGAAATATCATGAGCACGCGCCATTTATGCATATTAGAAATGTTCATATTTCAGATGATGGCAGTTTTGTTGAAACATCGCATTACACTGAAGATGGGGATATAGATATCAAACAAATTATGAAACATTTATCAGATTCTGATTATAAGGGGTATATTCGACCGGATCACGGAAGACACTTATGGAAAGAAGAATGTCGCCCAGGATACGGTTTATATGACAGAGCATTAGGCATTATGTATCTTAATGGGCTTTGGGACGCATATCAACTTGAAAAAGAAGGTGAAAGTAATGTTTAGTAAACATGAAAACTTAAAAAATAAAGTTATCGTAATTACTGGGGGAAGCGGTGTACTATGTCGTACATTAGCAAAGGCATTAGCAAAACAAGGTATGAAAATTGCAATTTTAAATCGTACATTTGAAAATGGAGTGAAAATTGTAAAAGAAATTAAACAAGAAGGTGGAACTGCAAATAATTATTCAGTAGATGTCACAAATGAAGAAGATTTAATTAGAGCAAGAGAAGCAATCTTAGCAGATTATGGACATATAGACTATTTAATAAATGGAGCGGGCGGAAATCATCCAGATGCCATAACTGAAGGTGAATCGTATGATTCAAATGATAAGAAAAACTTTTTTAGCTTAGAAAAAAGTGGATTCGAACAAGTGTTTAACAATAATTTTATAGGTTCATTTGTTGCAGCAAAAGTGTTTGGAGAAGAATTATTGAAATCAGAACATGCAGGAATTATTAATTTTTCATCGATGAGTGCTTATTCACCAATGACTAAAGTACCAGCATATAGTGCTGCAAAAGCAGCTATTAATAATTTCACTCAATGGTTAGCAGTTTATTTTGCAGAAGAAGATATTCGAGTTAATGCGATAGCACCAGGATTTTTCTTAACTGAACAAAATAAAGATTTACTTTTGAACGAAGATGGTAGTTTAACTGAACGTTCAAATAAAATTATTAGCCAAACGCCATTAGGCAAATTTGGAGAACCAGAAGCACTAATTGGTACAACTTTATGGTTATTAGACAAAGAATACTCTTCTTTTGTCAATGGCATAACTGTACCTGTTGATGGAGGATTTATGGCTTATTCTGGCGTTTAATTAAAGGGGATGAAAATATGGGGAAAATAAACAAAGATGGAAAAATAATTTTAATATTTCTTTTTCTAGCAGGTGTGATTAATTATCTAGATAGATCAGCACTATCAGTCGCAGCACCATTTATACAATCTGATTTACATTTAACTCCAAGTCAAATGGGGATAATTTTCAGTAGTTTTTCAATTGGATATGCAGTGTTTAATTTCATTGGGGGTATAGCTTCAGATAAATTTGGAGCAAAAATAACATTATTCGTTGCAATGATAATTTGGTCATTATTTAGTGGTGCGATTGTCTTAGTAGTAGGGTTTGTAAGTTTAATTATAGTAAGAATTCTTTTTGGAATGGGAGAAGGACCATTAAGTGCCACTATTAATAAAATGGTGAACAACTGGTATCCACCTTCTAAGAGAGCTACTGCAGTTGGTTTAGCCAATAGTGGTACGCCGTTAGGTGGCGCGATATCTGGACCAATAGTTGGATTTATTGCGCTACATTTAGGATGGAGAGTGTCATTCGTTGCTATTATGTTTCTTGGTATTGTTTGGGCAATCTCTTGGTGGTTCTTTGCAAAAGAAAAACCTGATCATATCGAAGAAACAACAATAGATAAAAAAGCAGAAATAGCACCAGTAACAACATTTAAATTAGGATATTACTTAAAAAATCCTACTGTACTTTTTACGGCATTTGCATTTTTTGCTTATAACTATATTTTGTTCTTCTTCTTAACTTGGTTTCCTAGTTATTTAGTAGATGCTAGAAATTTAAGCGTAGAAAATATGAGTTTAATTACAGTAATACCATGGATTCTTGGTTTCTTAGGGTTAGCTCTAAGTGGTATCGTTTCAGATTTTGTATATAAACATACAGTTCAAAAAGGTGTTTTATTCTCAAGAAAAGTTGTTCTTGTTATTTGTTTATTTATCTCTGCAGTTTGTATAGGCATATCAGGTGTCGTTACAACTACGGTCGGCGCAGTAACATTAGTTGCGTTATCAGTATTATTCTTGTATTTAACAGGGGCAATATATTGGGCAATTATACAGGATGTTGTAGATAGTAATAATGTTGGCTCAGTTGGTGGTTTTATGCATTTTTTAGCCAATACAGCAGGTATTATCGGTCCAACTGTAACAGGTTATATTATTCAAACTACCGGAACTTATACAGCAGCCTTTTTATTGGCAGGTGGCTTGGCAGTAGTAGCTTCAATTGCGGTTATATTCTTTGTTAAACCAATAGCAAAGCCTGAAGAAATATAAGCATATATTAAAAGGAGATTATTTAATGGAAAATTTATTAGAACTAATTGAACCATTGAAAAATAATGAAATACCGACTTCAAATGAAATAAAGATATACAAGAATTCTTTACACAGTTATAAAAAAACACATTTCATAATGATTAAATATGAAGGAAATAAATATATATTAGTTGTCGGAAAGGACACATTATTTAATGATTTGAATGGTGAATTAATTAGAAACGATGCAAAATTATGTAATTTGAGTCATGAAAACAGATTAGTCATAAATGATTACTTTGAGTTTACAAAACCTCAAGCTTTTGGTAGAAACAAAACAACAATAGGCTTAGGAGATAGATTAGGATTAGCAACTCCAGGACATGTTATGGCAATAAACAAAACAGATGCAAAACCTATTTTTGCTCAACAAAGCATTAGAGAATTAGATTTAACATATCGCACAATGGAAGATGTTATAGATAAAGCAGCATACGGAGCTATCCAAGAAGGATATGATGGCGGTTATGGAGCAGATGGGGATCATTTGAAAAAAGAGAAAGATATTGAACATGAATTAAAGTTAGGAATTTCTATGCTTACTTTAGATTGTTCAGATTATATAAGCAATGATATAAATTTAGACGATGAATCTGATATTGAAAGTTCATACAATCAGTTAAATGAAGAGACTAGAGAATACTATGAAAATAAATATCTGGGTAAAACATTCAAAGTTAAGGAAGTATCTCTTGATTTTAGTAAATCAGACCTTATGAAAGTTGTCGCAGTTTATTCTAAAGCAATAGATTATATGGTATATATTTATAAAACGTATATTAAAACATTGGATAGAGATATTGATTTCGAAATTTCTATCGATGAAACGAAGACAATTACATCTCCATTTGATCATTTCTTCGTAGCAGAAGAATTATATGACCAAGGTATAAAGGTGACGAGTTTAGCACCAAGATTTTGTGGTGAATTTCAAAAAGGTATTGATTATATAGGTGACATAAATCAATTTGAAGAAGATTTAAAAATTCACGCATTAATTGCAGAACATTTTCAATATAAACTAAGCATTCATTCTGGTAGTGATAAATTTTCAGTGTTTCCTTTAATAAGTGAAAAAACTAAAGGGCTTTTTCATCTTAAAACTGCAGGAACTAATTGGTTAGAAGCCATAAGATTAATATCAATATATAAACCAGATTTATATAAAGAACTACATGAATATGCTTTTGAATACTTTACCGAAACCCAAAAATATTATCATATAACACCCGATATCAATCATATTATACCTATTAAAAATTTGGAAAAATCTGAATATAAAAAGTATCTTGAAGATGATAACGCTCGACAAGTTTTGCATGTCTCTTATGGATTGTTATTAACTGCCAAAAATGAAAAAAATGAATATTTATTTAAAAAAGATATATATGAAGTTTTAGGAGAATACGAAGATGAATATTATCAATTATTAAATGAGCATATCTGTCATCATCTAGATTTATTAAATATCATTTCTAAATAATAGAGAAAGAAAGTGAATAAAATGAAGTCAATAATTTGTGAAAAACCAGGAAAAATGATAATTAAAGATGAAAAATTAAATAATGAAATTCCAAAGGATCATGTTCTTATTAAAATAAAATATATTGGAATATGTGGCACTGATATTCATGCATATGGGGGTAAACAACCATTTTTCGAATACCCTAGAATTTTAGGACATGAATTATCTGGAAAAATAGAAAAAACGGGTGAATTAGTGGAAGGTTTTCAACATGGAGATAAAGTTACAATTATTCCATATGTATCATGTGGCGACTGTTTACCATGTGTAAATGATAAACCTAATTGTTGTGAAAACATTGAAGTAATAGGAGTACATAGAGATGGAGGAATGACAGAATATTTAGTTGTACCATACCAAAATGTTATAAAAATCAATGACTTACCACTAAAAATGGGAGCTATGATTGAGCCGTTGAGTATTGGCGCACATGGTGTGAGAAGAGCAAATGTTCAGCAAGACGAAACTGTTCTAGTAGTAGGTGCTGGACCAATAGGGTTAGGAGTTGCAAGATTTTCAAAACTACTAGGTGCAAAAGTAATAGTTGCGGATTTGAGTGAACAAAGATTAGAATTTTGTCAGGAATGGTCGGAATGTGATGAAACTATAATATCAAATGAAAATATCATAGAAGATATTAAAGAAATGAATGAGGGTAAATTACCAACGGTCGTATTTGATGCAACTGGTAACAGAAATTCAATGGAGCAAGCATTCAACTATGTGAATCATGGAGGTAGAATTGTATATGTAGGATTAGTCAAAGATAATATTCAATTTGTAGATTCAGATTTCCATGCAAAAGAAATTACTTTAATGGCAAGTAGAAATGCAACATTAGAAGATTTTGATTATGTCATAAATCAAATAAGAGATGGAAAAATACAGGAAAGTTATTTTACAAATGAACTTGAATTTAAAAAAACACCAGATTTCTTTGAAAAAGGTGTGTTTAAAACTAACAAGACAGTTATAGAAATTTAAAATTGTTGAGTAATAATTATTTAGTATTAAAAATTTAAACTATATTAAATTGAAAACCTCACTCTGTTGAAAAATCAATAGAGTGAGGTTTTTGATCTGAATAGGAATTTTCATTTCATTTACTAATAACATCATTCACGATGCTCCTCAATGAAAGCTCTTGTTTTTCCTGTAAGGAGTGGACCGCCTGTATAAATGTCTCTTGTTGATTGATTTTTTATGTGCAATTCTGGTCGTATGCCATGTGCATGTATGCCGACAACGTGATTGTGTTTATTAAACACGGGTGATCCTGAGAAGCCGATTGTTCTATGCAAATGTCCGATATACTCAATATAATTTTGAGTTGGTTTAAGGAAGTAACCTTTTGATTGATACATAAATTGACCATTGTACGGATGTTCGCTCGGATATCCTAACATGTACAGTGGTTCTTTAGTTTGCATTTTTTTAATTTCTTGTTCGGATGCTAATGTTAATGGTTTTACCTTTTTAGATAAACGTTGTTCTGTAATGAGTATAGCGACGTCTCTTTCAGACGATGTATAAAACTTTTTAATTTTAAATTTCATAGGAATTTGTTGATCTGATTTAGATGGATAGAAATAAAATTGCTTTGTTTCTTTATTACCATCGTCATCACTAGCTACGTGAGCTGCGGTAATAATTGTATGATCATCAATGACAAAACCAGTTGCCCCATTCCCTGATTTACCAGTCTTATCTGATGATACTTTACCGATACCTTTGAAATGATTATTGCTATCTGTATCGTAAGGTTTAATTGTTAATAAATCATTTGGTATTTGTGAACCTAGTTTAAATGCATGATTGTAATCTGCATGTGTTGCTTCTGTGAATGTATCTTTATATGTTGCTGTTTCATCATGATCTACGAAAAAATAGTTGAATAATGATATAAAAAGCACGAAAAATAATTTAAGGCATAACATAGTTTAATCACAATCTTTCTCAAAATTGAATATTGTCTATGTTATACCCTATTATTATTGTTATAAAATACTTGTTATGAAAAATGTTATTACTGAAAGTACGATAGATGTTATTAGCATGGCAATCATTGGTTTGAAAGCTTTTGCTTTTATATCATTGAATGAAACATTTAATCCAATTCCTACCATTGCCATAATTAAAATTAATGTAGTAAATGTGCTAATTACATTTAAAACACTTTCTGGAATTGGAACAAATGTGTTAATGGCACTCATTACTAAAAATCCAATTAAGAAGTATGGAAAATCAATTTTTTGAGAAACTTTATTAGATCTTTTTCTATTTACGATAACTAAGAAAATGATACTTAAAGGAATAAGTAAGAATACTCTTCCTAATTTAGTCAATAGACCGATACTAAGAGCCTCTGTACCACCTGCATCAGCAGCTAAAATAACATGTGCAATTTCATGTAAACTAGATCCCGACCAAATCCCATAAGCCTCTGGATCCATAGGGAATAATGCATATAGCAATGTATACGTTAATGAGAAAATAGTTCCCATAATTGCAACTAAACCTA
The DNA here is from genome assembly GCF_022386495.1 of Mammaliicoccus sp. H-M34. Lineage (NCBI taxonomy): Bacteria > Bacillati > Bacillota > Bacilli > Caryophanales > Staphylococcaceae > Mammaliicoccus > Mammaliicoccus sp. H-M34. The sequence goes on along the minus strand of NZ_JAJNIK010000013.1, from coordinate 15,026 downwards.
CACTTATACCAACATCACTTTCTTTAGATTTTAATATTGGTGAAATCGCTGCAATAGCTGCCGCACCACAAACTCCTGTACCAACTCCTAATAATAAGACTAAATCTTTGTCTCCTTTAATGATTTTATTGAGCAAAATAATAAAGAAAATAACAAAGGCTACAACACCAACATCAAGTAATAACAGCGTGCCACCTTCATTAACAATCGTAGATAAGTTAAGCTTCAAGCCATAAAGTATGATGGCTAATCTAAGTAGCTTTTTAGAAGAAAATACAACACCCGATTCTATTTGTGTTGGGTACCCTTTAAAATGTCTATACAAAATCGCAGTTATAATCGCAATAGCCAAAGCACCAACCTTATTTAAAATAGGCAAGTTAGATAATAATATACTTACAATTGCGATAATGAATGTAAACCCGACACCCAATATGAATTTCTTACTCATAATAACGCCCCCTAATTCCCTTAACTATAGTTTAATAGGAAGAGAGTTATTTGTGAAATGCTATTTTTAAATATATAATATAACAAAAATGATATGGAGTGGATGAGTTGGAAGATAAATTAAATATATTAAAAGTTATCGTTGAAGAAGAAGGGTTTACGAAAGCTGCAGAAAAACTTTTTAAATCACAACCTTCCATAAGTAGAGATATCAAGACACTTGAAGACAAATATCAAATCAAAATATTCGAAAGCACTAGAAAGCAAATTGTATTAACAGAAGAAGGTAGAGAACTGTATAACTATGCCTGTCAATTAGCCATATTAGACGAACAATTGTATACAAAAATTAATCAACATAAAGAAGAAGTGAAAGGTAAGTTTGTAATAGGAACAAGTCATACGTTTGGACAGTCAATGTTATTGGATTTAACCATTTATTTACAAACTAAATATCCTAAATTAAATATACACATATACGTGTATAACTCAGCAGATATATTAAGTCGTTTAAAAGATTATTCACTAGATATAGGCATAATTGAGAAACCCGTAATAGATGACAAAATAAATAGCGAAGTATTAACAAGAGATAAATTATTGATAGTTAAGAATAAACAAATCAATGAAAATTTAAACGATATGAGATGTTATGTAAGAGAAACAGGGTCCGGCATTAGATATTATCAAGATATGCTCTTACAACAATTAAACTTAACTTCAAGAAAAGTTGTAATCAACGATAACCAATTAATATTAGAGCTCGTCAAACAAAACATGGGATATACAATATTGTCTAACTTCTCTATAAAATCATTTGATAAAAAATTTATCACAACAAATGATCTAAACTTATATCGAAACTTCTTTATCGTATCTAACAAAGCAAGATACAAAACAAATAAATATAATGCAATAATGGATGAAATAAAAGAATATCAGTTTAGGTAGGGTATTTAATAACAGTAAATCTTGTCATCTATATTTTCATTTTCAAATACAAATATTGTATATGTTATAATTTTTATAAGAAATTATAAGAGCGAATGGAGAAATTTTATGGGAGAGCCGAAATATAAATCAATTGCATACCAATTGAAAGATAATATTATTAATCAAGAATATAAGCGAGGTGAAACGATACCTTCTGAAAAAAAATTACAAGAATTTTATCATGTTAGCCGACATACGGTAAGACAAGCGATAGATTTATTGGTAAATGATGGTTATATTATAAAGAAAAAAGGCTTAGGTTCCATAGTAAGTGATGGTTATTTAAATAATCACATGAATAGTGGTGATAGCAAAAAAATTGGCGTTATCGTTACATACTTATCTGATTACATATTCCCAAGTATTATAAGAGGGATTGAAAAAATACTAGGAACTAATGGATATTCTTTAATTTTAGCCAGTACGAATAATACACATGAAGGTGAACGTCGATGCCTAGAAATGATGATTGACCAAGGTATTCAAGGTTTAATTGTTGAACCTACTAAGAGTAACGTGTTTAATCCTAATTTATCTTATTATTCATTAATTAAAAGTAAGGATATTCCTGTATTGATGATTAATGCTGGTTATGAAGAAATGGATATTCCATATATCAGTATAGATGATACAAAATCAGGTTATCTTGCTACTTCTTATTTATTGAATGAAGGGCATGAAGATATTGCTTTAATAACTAAGATAGATGATATGCAAGGCAAGTTTCGTATGAAAGGATATATAAAAGCTTTTGATACATTGGATGCTATTTTTAAAGGTGAAAATATATTTACTTATACTACTGAAACGATGGAGAAAGTGTTAGATTTAGTTGTTAAGCAAATATTGAATAAAGAAATAAATGCCACTGCATTTGTGTGTTACAACGATGAAATTGCTTATTCATTGATTAAAAAATTAAAAGCAAAAGGTAAGCATGTCCCTGATGATATTTCAGTAGTTGGTGAAGATAATTCAATTTTAAGCCAACTAGAAGATATATCATTGACAACAACCTCTCACCCTCAAGAAGAGCTAGGCGTTGAGGCTGCAAAGTGGATGCTAAAGACCATTAACACCGGACAAATTGGTGAAACAAAAATTATGGATACAGAAATTATTATAAGAAATAGTGTAAAAAGAAGAAATGCTTAATTTTAAGCATTTCTCAGAGTGTCGACAAAGACTTAGACTTTGCCGGCATTTTTTTATGCGCATGCTTTCCGCGGGCATGTTCTCAGCCTGTAGTCTTCGAATCATGCTTTTCCCGCAGGAGTCATCGCTAAAAAAATACCGAATATTACCAAAATATTTTATAATATTTAGGAAGTGTATTATTAAGATACAAAAAGTATATTGAACCTAATGAGTATAATCAGTTACTCGATGGTATTTTAAAAGAAAGTCTCCGAATTACTACTAGATCATTATTACAAAAATGAATTAAATATTTAATAAATGAGGTTATACAATGAAAAAAAATTATCTATATCTTGTTCTTTTAACCTTTTTTAGTGTTATAGGTAGTAAATTACTTACATTCGCTTTATCGTTCCATATCTTAAATATAACTGGAAGTCCAAAATATTTTTCATACTTAGTTGTAATATATTCAGTATTATTTATTGTGGGAAGTCCTATAGCTGGTTTTTTCATTGATAAGTTACCTAGAAAATTACTCATCACTTCTTTTCAATTGTTGACAATTATAACTATAATAGCCTATTCGATTATTGACCAATCATTAAATAATTTAGTATATATTTATATATTAGTTATTATTTTGAATATTACTGACATAGTGGTGAGTTTATCGTTCAATAGCGGATTACTGGAATTAGTTGGTGAAAAATATATTGATAAAACGGTTTCACATAGAAGTGCGATTCAAAATGGTGTTCAAATTGGATCGCCAATACTTGGTGGATTGATATATGTAATTATGCCAGTTCAAAATTTCATAATTATTATGCTAGTTACAGAAACTATTACATTGGTTTTAGCACTATTATTGACGTATAAAAATAAGGAAATTGAAGCTTTAGAAAAGTCAAAAGGTGAAAGTTTCATACAAAGTTATAAAACTGTATGGAATTTTGTTAAGAGAAAAAAAGATATATTACTTGTTGTGGATTCTGGAATAATAATTAATTTTCTATTTGCTTTTATAACTTTAGGTATACCTGCAAGTTTTGTAACATATTTCGATATGGGTTCTAAAGAACTTGGATTTTTAGAAGCGACTTTTCCTACAGCTGGTTTTTTGTTTGCAATTATCTATCCTTATTTTAAGAAAAAGGGTGGAATAATCTTAAATGTGCAATTAGCGTATTTGATAATCTCCATAGGCACTTTGATTATATGTTTACCATTTGTATTTATGTTTAAAGACCTTATTATTCTTGTTGTTTATATGTGTGGAATGTTTTTAATAGGTATTGGAGTAATGCTCAGTAATATTCCTATAAATATATATGTTCAAAAACAAGTCCCAGAAGAAATAAAAGCTAAATATTTTGCTACTCAGCAAACGTTATCTCAAATTACTATGCCACTAGGTATATTAATTGCGGGTGCTCTGTTTGATTCAAATACAGGCTTTTACTTAATTTCATTCACTGTGTTTATGATCACTTGTTTAATATTGGTGTTTGTATATCAACATTTAAAAAGATATGTCTAAGGGCATATCTTTTTAAATTTAATAAAATAATTTACTTGATAAACAAATGGTGAATTTTCAATAGAGACCTTTTTTAACAGCTATTTCATAAGTAGACTTACCATTATTGACTCTTCAATTGACTCAATAGTATTTAAATATTTAATATCTTCTGGTGCGATATCATCTGAGAAATGTTTAATTTTAAGCACTTCTTCTTTTTTTTTGATCAAAATACATATATGGACAAATTAATAATAAATTTGACATGTACGGTCAAGTGGTGTTATATTTCTTTTGAAAGCGATTGCATTTGGAGGCGGTATTTTGGTTAAAGATGGAATTCGTTCAGAAATATTGAATGGAGAAATATCTATAGGTATTGAATTAGGTTCAACAAGAATTAAGACAGTTGTGATAGACAGGGACTTTGAAACGATAGGCTCTGGATATTATGAATGGGAAAATAAATTTGAAAATGGTTATTGGACATACTCAATTAATGATGTATGGATAGGTTTACAAAAAAGTTATAAATCTATGACAGATGATATTCAATCAAAATTTAATATCTCTATAAAGAAAGTAAAGTCTATAGGAATTAGCGGTATGATGCATGGATATTTAGCTTTTGATAAAAATGACGATTTACTTGTTCCATTTAGAACATGGAGAAATTCATATACAGAAGAAGCGGCAAATCATTTGAGAGCGTGTTTTGATTTCAATATTCCTGAACGTTGGAGTATTGCGCATTTGTATCAATCAATTTTAAATAAAGAACAACACGTTAAAGAAGTTAAATTTATAACAACTTTATCAGGATATATTCATTGGTATCTTACAGAGCAAAAAGTGTTAGGTATTGGCGATGCATCAGGCATGTTTCCGATAGATCCAAACTCCAAAAATTACGACCAAGAAAAATTAAATCAATTTGATAATTTAATTAAAAATGAACAATTTGATTGGTCAATCGAATCTGTACTTCCTGAAGTATTAGAAGCTGGAGAATCAGCAGGTCGTTTAACTGAACAAGGTGCAAGTTTATTAGACCCTTCTCGTCAGTTAGAAGCAGGAGTGCCACTTTGTCCACCTGAAGGAGATGCAGGAACGGGAATGGTAGCGACTAATAGTGTAGAAAAGAAAACAGGTAACATTTCAGCAGGAACAAGTGCATTTGCAATGATCGTGTTAGATAAATCATTAAATGGAGTTTATCCAGAAATAGATATTGTAACAACACCAGTAGGAGATTTAGTTGCTATGGTACATACAAATAATTGCACTTCAGACATAAATGCTTGGGTGAATTTATTTGAAGAAGCTTTCGAATTAATGAACGTAGAAGTTGATAGAAATGAATTGTTTGAACGACTATTCAACCATTCGCAACAGGCAGATGAAGAAAATGGAAATCTATTATCATATGGATACGTATCTGGAGAAAATATAACTAAAATCAATGAAGGTGTTCCAATGTTTTTAAGACACCCAAATAGTCAATTTAATTTAGCTAATTTTATGAAAACGCATATTATGTCAGCGTTTAGTACATTGAAAATGGGTGTGGATATTCTTAAAGAAGAAGAACAAGTAGCGATTGATTCATTTGTTGTACATGGCGGAATATTTAAAACAAAAAATATCGCACAAAGAATATTAGGAGCATCTTTAAATAGTTCAGTTGAAGTTTTGAAGACTGCTAATGAAGGTGGAGCATGGGGAATGGCAGTACTTGCAAGCTACATGGTCAACAATGAGCAGTCGTTACCGTTAAATCAATATTTAAAGCAGTATATTTTTGATAAGGAAGACGGTAATATCATCTATCCAACTGAAAAAGATGTACAAGAATATGAAGAGTTCATCCAAAAATATAAAAAAGGATTAGACATCGAAAGAAACGCTAATCAATATGTCATTTAGGAGTGAAAACATGTTAGAAAAATTAAAAAAAGAAGTATTTGAGGCGAATTTAGAATTGCCAAGAAGAGAACTTATTAAATATACGTGGGGAAATGTGAGTGCAATTGATAGAGAAAGTAATTTATTTGTTATCAAACCAAGTGGTGTAGATTATGATGTTATGACTGCAGACGACATGGTAGTTTGCAATTTAGAAGGTGAAATAATTGAAGGTTCACTTAATCCATCATCTGATATGCCAACACATGCTGTTTTATATAAATCATTTAAAGATATAAAAAGTATTGTACACACACATTCAACATGGGCAACAATTTGGGCACAAGCAGGATTAGATGTACCAGTTTATGGCACAACACATGCTGATACTTTCTTTGGACCAGTTCCTTGTGCTAGACACTTAACTGAGGAAGAAATCAACAGAAATTATGAACATGAAACTGGAAATGTAATTGTTGAAACTTTTAAAGAAAAGGATATTAATCCACTTGAAATACCTGGCGTATTGTTGCATGGACATGCACCATTTGTATGGGCTGATAGTCCGAAGCATGCTGTAATGAACGCAGTTGTTCTTGAAGAAGTATGTAAGATGAATTTATTTACTAAACAATTAAATGAATCAAGTGAGTATTTACCAAATAGAATTTTAAATAAACATTATGAAAGAAAACATGGGGAAAATTCATATTACGGACAAGCATCTCAAGGAGGAAATTAAAATGAGTAAAGAAAAAGTTTTTTGGTTTTTAGTTGGTTCTCAAGAATTATACGGAGAAGAAGCACTAAAAAAAGTACAATCAAATGCACAAACTATTGTAGATACATTAAATAAAGAAGGGAACTTTCCATTTAAAATTCAATTAAAAGATGAGTTAGCTATATCACAAGATATTATAACTTCAGTTATGAAAGAAGCTAATTACAAAGATGAAGTACAAGGCGTGATCACATGGATGCATACATTCTCTCCAGCAAAAATGTGGATTAGAGGTACAAAAATTTTGCAAAAACCTTTATTACATTTTGTTACTCAATTTAACAATCACATTCCTTGGGAAACTATCGATATGGATTATATGAATTTACATCAATCGGCTCACGGTGACAGGGAGTATGGTTACATAAATGAGAGACTAAATAAAAATAATGAAGTAATTGTAGGTCACTGGCAAGAAAAAGAAATACAAGAACAAATTGGACGATGGATGAATGTAGCATATGCATATAACGAAAGCTTCAAAATAAAAGTTGCGAGATTCGGAGATAATATGAGAAATGTTGCTGTAACTGAAGGTGACAAAATAGAAGCGCAAATTCAATTAGGATGGACAGTTGATTACTTTGGAATTGGCGATTTAACAACTGTTATTAATAAGGTTTCTAATAATGAAATAGATAATTTATTTGAACAATATAAAGAATTATATGATTTTGATTATGGTAAATATGAAGTGGATGAATGGGAGTCATCAGTTAAAGAACAAATTAAATATGAAATTGGTATTAAACAATTTTTAGATGAGGGTGGCTATACTGCTTTTACTACTAATTTCGAAGATTTATATGGAATGGAGCAATTACCTGGGTTAGCAGTTCAAAGATTAAATGAGCAAGGATATGGGTTTGCAGGTGAAGGTGATTGGAAAACAGCAGCACTTGATAGGTTGCTAAAAGTGATGTCACATAATAAACAAACTGGATTTATGGAAGATTACACTTACGAAATGAGAACTGGACAAGAAGCGATTTTAGGTTCTCATATGTTAGAAGTTGATCCAACTTTAGCAGAAACAAAGCCTAAAGTAGTTGTTAATCCTCTAGGTATTGGAGGTAAGAAGGATCCTGCTAGATTAGTGTTCGATGGTAAAGCAGGTGAAGGGGTAGTTGTTTCTATTTCAGATATGGGTACAAACTTTAGATTGTTAATAAATGAGGTTGAATCATTTGTTCCTGAAGAAGAAGCACCAAATTTACCAGTTGCACGTGTCATTTGGAAAGTAAAACCAGACTTTAAAAATGGCATTAAAGAATGGATCAAACAAGGTGGGGGACATCATACTGTCATATCTTTAAGTTTAACAAAAGACCAAGTCATCACTTTAGCCACTTTATTTAATTTAGAATATGTGTTGATTAACTAAGCAAATGTGATAATTTTCAATCTCAATAACAAAGGGGAATCATAATGGGAAATCAAAAACCAAAAACAAATTTGATATACGCGTTTGGTGCATTTGGTGGATTTTTATTTGGCTATGATATAGGAATTATAAATGGTGCTTTGCCTGGAATAAAAGAAACATGGGAAGTCAGCCCAATGTTAGAAGGAACAATAACTTCAATTTTATTCCTTGGAGCAATGATCGGTGCAGTTTCGATGGCATCTTTAGCGGATAGATTTGGTAGAAAAATGATGATTTTAATAACAGCTATTATCTTTGCAATTGGTTCTTTAGCTTGTGCCTTTTCTGGAAGTCCTGGAATATTAATCGTTTCACGATTTGTACTAGGTATTTCTGTTGGTTCTGCATCAGCTTTAGTACCTATGTATATGGGAGAAATATCACCACCAGCGATTAGGGGAAAAATATCAGGATTAAATCAATTAATGATAACTGTAGGTATGCTTATATCTTACGGTGTAAACTATGCATTTATAGATGTTTTTGAAGGATGGAGATGGATGCTAGGTGGTGCTGTTATACCTGCGATTATTTTATTTGTAGGCGCATTTATTTTACCTGAGTCACCTAGATTTTTAATTAAAAAAGGCTTTAAAGATTTAGCATTATCTAATTTAAAAAGAATTAGACCAGAGCGTGAAGCTGAAAGAGAATACAGAGAAATTTTACAAATTAATGATGAAATCAGTAAAGAACAAAAGACTTTTAAATTAACAAAAGCAGTTACGTTTTCAGTATTTGTAGGTTGTTGTGTCACGTTTTTACAACAAATTCAAGGGGCAAATACGATATTTTATTACTCTTCACAAATACTAGGAGATGTATTTGGATCAACAGCTAGTGGCGTTATATCAACAGTAGGTGTAGGAATTGTTTTTGTATTAGCAACAATAGCGACACTATTTGTAGTAGATAAATTTAATAGAAAAACATTATTTATGTCCGGTTCAATTGGAATGGGATTATGCTTATTACTAGTAGGAATTATTTATCCATATACAAATTCTGGACAAACGTGGGCTATATCACTCGTGTTTATATTTATTTGTATATATGTCATATTTTATGCATATTCATGGGCTGCAGTTACGTGGATTGTGGTTGGAGAATTATTTCCGAGTGAAGCAAGAGGGATGGCAACAGGAATAGCATCAATGGTTAACTGGTTAGGTAATATTGTAGTAGCGCTATTCTTCCCGATTTTAATGCAAAGTATTGGTTTAAGTAATATATTCTTTATGTTTGCAGGTATATGTGTAGTAGGCTTCCTATTCTCGAAATATATACTTTATGAAACAAAAGGAAAGACTTTAGAAGAAATAGAACTATATTTAGACGAACGTATGAATGAACCGATAGAATCAAAAGCATAAATAATAAAACCCGTTTCCTGGATTTCAGGAAGCGGGTTTTATTTATCAAGTATTTGATACGGCCAGTAGTAGTGCTATATTTAGGTTGAAGTCCGGTTCAAGCGCACGAAGACTCCAGAGATATCGTGCGATTCGGCTCAAATCCGATCAAAACGCACGAAGACTTTCGAGATATCGTGCGATTCAGCTCAAATCCGGTTAAAACGCACGAAGACTTCGGAGATATCGTGCGATTCGGGTAAAATCCATTCAAAACGCACGAAGACTCCAAAGATATCGTGCGATTCGGTTGAAATCAGGACAAAACGCACGAAGAATTCGGAGATATCGTGCGATTCGGTTGAAATCCGGTAAAAACGCACGAAGACTTCGGAGATATCGTGCGATTCAGAGCAAACAATACTCAAACCTATTACGAAGTGTTACTTTATTAGTCCAAGGAGTGTAATTGAGGATAAATTATTACATTAGTAACATTGTGGTTTATAATATATATTACTTAAAAATAAAATTTTGCATGTACTTTTAATAGCTATGGTCGTGGACTATAGCTATTACTTTATTTTAATGTCTATTGTAATGGACACACAAAGATAAAACGCTTACATTATTTTGTTTTATTATGAACTTACAGGGAGGTTGTAAACGATATGAAGGGAGATAATCAAGAGAAGTTAATTAACTTTTTACTAAATGCGCATTCGTTTGTTGATTCGAATAGTTTGGCTAAAGAACTTAATGTTTCCACAAAAACGATTTATCGACTTGTTAAACGTATTAATGATTATTATAAAGAACCTCTTATTATTTCTGAAAAGGGTAAGGGCTATCGGATTGATGACAGAGAATATATTGAACAACATGAGATTGGTCAGTTTCATCAAAATGACTTACTTTCTCCTATTGAAAGACGAAATATGATAACTAAAGATTTACTATTAATCTCCCCAAAATCGATATCACTTTTTAATATCGTTGAGCGTTATTATATTTCTGAAAGTGTTCTAAATTCAGATGAGAAAAAGATTGAAGAGATGTTGAAACAATTTAATTTAGTATTGGAAAGAAAAAATCGTCACTTATCTATAAAAGGTGGAGAAAGTGACATACGTCATGCTTTATTAGAATTGATTGGTGAAGGAAAGCTATCCAATCTTTCTGCATATAATGGTATGGATGAAACTGAAGATAGAGATTCTCACTTTGTTCAAGAACAGATTAACACGATTGAAAATTATAAAAATATTATCATTCCTTATCCATATAATGTGAATATATTTTCTCATTTATATATTTTGATTATGCGTTTTAGAAAAAGAGGCGTCATAAACGAAGATAAAAGTAGGGAAAATCAAGAGCTATTAAAGTTGAAAAATGAATATCAATCTTTTTATCGTACAAGTGATATGGTAATCGGCAATATTGAGAAATATTTGCATACACGATTACCTGATAATGAAAGGATTTATTTGTTTGAATATCTTATTTCATCTAGATTTGAAACACAAAATTATCAAGAAGATATGAAATATTCAAATGATGTAATTGAAATAACAAATGCATTAATCGAAGGTGCGAGTGGTGAATTGAACCATTCTTTCAAAAATGCTGATTTAGAGCAACAACTCCTTAAACATGTGAAACCAATGCTCAATCGAATCGAACATCGATTGTTAGTTAAAAACACTTTAATAGAACAAATAAAAATTGAATATCCAATTGTCTTCAATGTTATAAGCAATATAACTAATCAAATATCAGAGACATATGCTATTAAAAAGATAAATCAAGATGAAATTGGCTTTTTAACATTGTATTTTGCTAAAGAGCTTGAGAGAAATCCGAAAAAAATAAAAACATTAATTACATGTACAACTGGAATAGGTACATCAGAATTATTGAAAACAAAAATAGATAGAAACGTTCCAGAAATAGACATTATAGATGTTAAATCTTCATTTGATTTAACGGAAGAGGATTTACAAAAAATAGATTTAATTATTTCAACTGTTCATATTCCTGAAGTTAAAACTATTCCAATAGTCGTAATAAGCGCAATGTTTAATAAGAATGATCAAATTAAATTGCGGAAGATGATAGAAATGTTAGGTGATGACAATGAATAATAATCTATTTTGTGACATTCAAACTAAAAACATATTGTATAAAGACATTATTGAAGAAGTGGGATATCAGTTAGAGAAAGACAACATTATAAAGTCTCACAATGACTATTTTCAAGAAGTGTTGAATAGAGAAAAATGTGGGGATATAGAAATCTTTCCAGAAGTGATTTTGCCACACATTCAAAGTGAAAATATTTTAAAAACAAAAATTTATTTAATAAAAAATGAACACGGTTTAATTCAATGGCATAAACAATCCGTGAAGTTAATCATATTATTAAATCTCAAACCTAATGAAGATAAAGAAAATTTATTAGAAATACAATCGTTTATGAGAAATTTAGCAGATGAAGATTATATTGAATCATTAATTAAATAGGAGGAATTTATTATGAACATCGTAAGTATTTGTGCTTGTACAGTAGGTATAGCACACACATATATTGCAGCAGAAAAATTAGAAAAAGCAGCAGAAAAGAAAGGGCATAGCATCAAAATTGAAACGCAAGGTACTATCGGTATTGAAAATGAATTAACGACAGAAGATATTAACCAAGCTGACATTGTGTTGTTAGCAGTAGATGTCAAAGTAAGTGCTAAAGAAAGATTTGAAGGTAAGAAAGTTGTTGAAATACCAACTGATGTAGCTATTAAATCTCCAAATAAACTTATAGAAAAAATCGAACAAATATCACAACAATAAAGGAGATGCCTTATGAACTTAAAAGATGTAATCGATGAAAAAACGATCTTAACTGAATTAGAAACACAAAATAGAGAAGAAACTTTAGAAACATTAGTTGAATTATTTAAACAAGAAAATTATATAGCTGATCAGAAAGATTTTTTAGAAGCGGTATATAAAAGAGAAGCAGAAGGTGTTACAGGGATTGGGAACTTAGTAGCCATACCACATGGAAAAAGCAAGAGTGTTAATAAAGTAGGTATTGCAATCGCGATATTAAAAGACACTGTAGAATGGCCAGCATTAGATGACAAAGGTGCAAAAGTTGTTATTTTACTTGCAGTTGGAGAAGATAACGACAATTCGAAAGAGCACTTAAAATTATTGTCATTAATTGCTCGAAGATTAAGTAATGATGAAGTAATTGAACAATTATTAAATGCTAAACAGAAATCAGAAGTTGTATCGATTTTATCAAACTGACAAAGGGGAAGTTAACATGAAATCAATTTTAAAACAGTTGAATTTGAAAGGTCATTTGCTAACGGCAATATCATATTTAATTCCTGTTGTTTGTGGCGCGGGCTTTATGATTGCTATTGGTATGGCACTTGGTGGAGATTCATCTGCTGATTTAACTAAGGCGGGTTATTCATTTTGGGATGTATTAGCAACATTAGGTGGCGCTGGTTTAGGGATGTTACCAGTCGTTATCGCAACGGGTATAGCATACTCAATCGCTGACAAACCAGGTATTGCACCGGGATTAGTAATTGGTTTAACAGCAAATGCTGTAGGTTCAGGATTTATTGGTGGTTTAATAGGTGGTTTCTTGGCAGGTTATCTTGTCGTGCTCATTATTAAATATATCAAAATGCCAAATTGGGCAAAAGGATTAATGCCCATGCTCGTTATACCATTTGTAGCTTCACTTATTGGTGGATTAATTATGGTATATGTAATCGGGGCACCAATAACTCAGTTCACACATCTGTTAACCGAATACTTACAATCATTAAGTGGTACTTCTAAACTCATCTACGGCATCATTATTGGCGTATTAGCCAGTGTAGATTATGGTGGTCCAATTAATAAAACGGTGTTCGCGTTTGTGCTTACATTACAAGCTCAAGGTATACACGAACCAATAACAGCGTTAATTGTAGTTAATACAGCAACGCCTATAGGTTTCGCACTTGCATATTGGGTTGGTAAATTATTACGTAAAAATATTTATAAAAAAGTAGAAGTTGAAACATTGAAAACAGCATTTCCAATGGGAATTATTGAAATAGTAGAAGGCGTATTACCAATTGTCTTAAACGATATTATCAGATGTGTCATTGCAACAGGTATAGGCGGAGCAGTAGGTGGCGCAATTTCAATGGTCATGAATGCAGATTCTAAAGTACCATTCGGAGGAATGTTAGCTATTCCAACTATGTCACAACCAATGGGATTTGTTATCGCAATTATCGCCAATGTATTAGTTACTGCACTCGTATTAGTACTATTGAAAAAACCAGTCAATGAATCAGAAGAAATGGTAGATGAAATAGAAGAAGATGAAATTGATTTAGGAGATATAAAAGTTTACTAATGGAGGTATAAATAATGGAAGAAGTAAAATTTTCACCATCATTAATGACGATGGATTTAGATAAATTTAGTGATCAAATTACATTTTTAAATCATCATGTAGAATCATATCATGTAGATATTATGGACGGTCATTATGTACCAAACATAACATTATCACCATGGTTTATTGAACAAGTTAAGAAAATTTCCAACGTTCCAATTTCTGCACATTTAATGGTGACAGAACCATCATTTTGGGTAGATGAATTATTAAAAGTAGATACAGACTATATATGTATACATGCAGAAGTAGTGAATGGTGTAGCATATCGTTTAATCAATAAAATTCATGATCATCATAAAAAAGTTGGAATTGTATTAAATCCAGAAACACCAATAGACGTAATTAAACCATATATACAATATTTAGATAAAATCACAATCATGACAGTAGATCCAGGATTTGCAGGAGAAAAATTTATTGACGAAACATTAGATAAAATCGTTGAATTAAGAAAAATAAGAGAAGAGAATCAATATCAGTATTTAATCGAAATGGACGGCTCATCCAATAAAAAAACATTTAATAAAATACAAAAAGCAGACCCAGATATTTATATATTAGGACGAAGCGGACTATTCGGTTTAGATGATGACATAAACGAAGCGTGGAATAAAATGAAAAATGATTTCAATAAGGCGTTAACGGAAGTATAAATAGAAAAGATATAAAACCCGTTTCCTGGATTTCAGGAAACGGGTTTTATTATTTATAAAGTATTTGAGAAGGTGAGTAGTAGTGCTGTATTTCGGTTGAAGGTCTGGTTCAAAACGCACGAAGACTTTCGGGATATCGTGCGATTCGGTTGAAATCCGGTTAAAACGTACGAAGACTCCAGAGATATCGTGCGATTCAGCTTAAATCTGGTAAAAACGCACGAAGACTCCAAAGATATCGTGCGATTCGGGTAAAATCTGGTAAAAACGCACGAAGACTTTCGAGATATCGTGCGATTCGGGTAAAATCTGGTTAAAACGCAC
>NZ_JAJNIK010000012.1:0-35713 GCF_022386495.1 Mammaliicoccus sp. H-M34 | reverse complement strand
CTCTCGCGGAACGTAAGCCCAACTACCATCGGCGCTAAAGAGCTTAACTTCTGTGTTCGGCATGGGAACAGGTGTGACCTCTTTGCTATCGCCACCAGACAATGTTGTTTCGTTTTTGTCTTACCTTATATATTATAAAGAACTCGACAAGGCTTTTCAATAGTAAATTTTACACCTTATTAACTTTCTTTACAAACATCTCGAATTGATATGCGCCTTGTTTTCAGCGACCTTTATATAATACCTAATTTCCATCCTTTCGTCAACACTTTCAATCAAATTATTATAACTTTTTTTACAAAAGCTTTCATATCAGCATTTTGAGTTATTATTTTTAAAACAAAAAAAAGCGTGGTCAGCTTAATACTGAACCACACCTTTTTATTAAACATTATTTTTGTCTCATATATGGGAACAATAAAACATCTCTTATAGATGCAGAATTTGTTAATAACATAACAAGACGATCAATACCAATACCTAGTCCACCTGTAGGAGGCATACCATATTCTAAAGCTTCTATGAAATCATCATCCATTTCGTGAGCTTCATCATTACCTTGATCTTTTTCTTTCATTTGAGCTTCAAATCTTTCACGTTGATCAATAGGATCATTTAATTCAGTAAATGCATTAGCGTGCTCTCTTCCTACAATAAATAATTCAAAACGATCAGTGAATCTTGGATCTTCAGGATTTTTCTTAGCTAATGGTGAGATCTCAATAGGATGTCCATAAATAAATGTAGGTTGTATTAATTTTTCTTCTACTCTTTGTTCAAAGAATTCATTAAGGATATGACCATATGTCATACGACCTTCCACTTCAATATTATGTTCTTTAGCAAGTGCATGTGCTTCTTCATCAGACTTAACTTCATAGAAATCGACGCCTGTATATTCTTTTACTGCGTCAACCATATGCCATCTTCTCCATTTTGGAGCTAAATCAATCGATTCTTCTCCGTATTGAACAGTAGTTGATCCTAATACTTTTTCAGCGATAGAAGCTACCATTGATTCAGTAAGGTCCATAATATCATTGTAATCTGCATATGCTTCGTATAATTCAATCATAGTAAACTCAGGATTATGTCTTGTAGATACACCTTCATTACGGAATACTCTACCAATTTCATATACTTTCTCTAAGCCACCAACAATTAATCGTTTCAAGTGCAATTCAATAGCAATTCTCATGTATAAAGTCGCATCTAGAGCGTTGTGATGTGTTACGAAAGGTCGTGCTGAAGCGCCACCAGCTATTTGGTGCATCATTGGTGTTTCTACTTCTAAGAATCCTTTAGTGTTTAAGTAATTTCTCATTTCTTGAATGATTTGACTTCTTGTAATGAATGTTTTAGTTGATTCTTCACTAGTAATTAAATCTAAATAACGTTGGCGATAACGTTGCTCTATATCTTGTAAACCATGATATTTATCTGGTAAAGGGCGTAAAGACTTAGTTAAAACAGTGAATTCTTTTGCTTTAACAGACAGTTCTCCAGTGTTTGTTTTGAACATCACACCTTTTACACCTACTATATCTCCTAAATCTGCATGATTCCAAATTTCAAATTGATCATCACCTATTTGGTCTTTACGAACATAAATTTGAATTTGACCAGTAATATCTTTAACATGAGCAAATCCGGCTTTACCTTTACCTCTTTTAGTCATTAAACGACCTGCTATAGCTACTGCTGAGTCTTCTTCTTTATCGTGAAGCTCTTCTTTACTAAACTGATCCCATTCTTCGTGTAAAGTTACTGAATCACCGCTTCTAACAAATTTCTCGCCAAATGGATCGATTCCTAAATCTCTTAACTCTTGTAATTTTTCTCTACGAACCAACATTTGGTCATTCATTTCTTCTGACATGATATTCCACTCCTTATTTAAATTGCACTTAGTTCTACTTATTCTTTCATTACTTTCAAAAATCGTTCAAGAACATCTACTAATTCATCTCTTGTTTCTGTTTGTTTAATTGCTTTTCACACATTTTAACTTTCCTCATTCTTATACTTTACTACTCGTTCGTCGTTTAGCAATAGTTCCCATATATATTTCTTGGAAATTGGTTCAACAACATTTGAGGCGATATCGTTAAGTGGTACCATTACAAATGCTCTCTCTGTCATTCTTGGATGTGGTACTTCTAGGTCTGGTGATTGAATAACGGATTGATCATATAATAAAATGTCTATATCAATTGTACGAGGCCCCCATCTTTCTACTCTAACTCGATGGAGCTGTTGCTCAACCATCATACAAACTTTTAATAACTCTGATGATTCCAATTCAGTTGAGATTTCAATACACATGTTCAAAAAATCAGGTTGTTCTGTGTATCCTACTGGTTTTGTTTCGTATATCGGGGATTTCTGGATAACTTCAATACCATTAACTTCATTAAGCAATTTAATCGCTTCTTCTAATTGAAGTTCTCTATCTCCCATATTACTTCCTAAACCTAAATATGCGGTGTGCATTTATCTCTTCCTCACTATCTCAATACCTACACCTTCATAATGACCAGGTATCGGCGGATTATTTTTAGTAATCTTAACTTTGGTTTCCAATACTCGATTATAGTGCGAAAAGACTTGTTTTGCAATATGTTCTGCGAGATGTTCAATTAATTGTACAGGTTTACCTTCCATAATTTCTTTAACTAATTCAAACACTTCTCCGTAATGAACAGTCTTTTCAAGGTCGTCAGTTTCACCAGCTTCGGATAAATCTAAAAATAGTTCTAAGTCCACTAAAAATATTTGTCCTAATTCATTTTCCGCTTCGAACGCGCCATGATATCCATAAAAAGACATACCTTTTAATATAATTCTATCCATTAATTTGAATCTCCTTTAAAGTATCAATCGTCTGGGCAATTCTTTTGTTCATTTGTACATTATGTACTCTAACTGCATGTACCCCTTTTTCAATACCATATGCAGTTGTTGCTGCTGTACCTTCATCACGCTCGTCAACACTACTATTGCCACCTAATAAATCATTAATTAATCTTTTACGACTTGTCGCAAGTAATACATTATATCCTGTAGCAACTAATTCATCTAAACGGGACATAACGATACGTTCTTCTTCTCTAGTTTTCGCAAACCCTATCCCTGGATCTAACCATATATTTTTTCCATGGATACCAGCAATTTCAGCTTGATTTGCTTGTTTTAATAATGAAAGTAATAGTTCTTCCATAACAGGTTGTTCTCTTTTTCCATCACCATTATGCATAAGTACAATTTCAGCATTGTATTCAGCTACAACATTTAAAATTTCAGGGTCATATAAACCGGCCCACTGATCATTTATCATTGTTACGCCTCTCTTCAATGACTCTTCAGCAACTTTACTTCTATATGTATCCACTGAAAGTTGAACATCTAAGTCACTTAGCGCTTCTATAACCGGAATTACTCTGTTGAGTTCTTCTTCTAAACTTACTTCTGTATACCCAGGTCTAGTAGATACACCACCAATATCTATAATATCAGCACCCTCTGAAATGAGTTTTTCTGCGTGTTCTCTCGCCTTTTTAACACTATTATACGAACCACCATCTG
The DNA here is from genome assembly GCF_022386495.1 of Mammaliicoccus sp. H-M34. Taxonomy (NCBI): domain Bacteria; kingdom Bacillati; phylum Bacillota; class Bacilli; order Caryophanales; family Staphylococcaceae; genus Mammaliicoccus; species Mammaliicoccus sp. H-M34. The sequence goes on along the minus strand of NZ_JAJNIK010000012.1, from coordinate 32,128 downwards.
AAAATGAATCTGGGGTAACGTTCAAAATACCCATGATTTTTGTGTTATTCAAAATAGTCTTCCTTCCTTTTTCTTAGATAATACTTATTATAACAAATTTAAAAAATCACGCCTAAATGAAATAACTTATATAAGTTATTTCATTACAGACGTGATACTTAATACTTATGCTTTATTCTAAATCATTAGTCTTCAAAAGCATATAAAGGTGTAGATAAGTAACGTTCACCATTACTTGGTAATACTGTTACAACTGTTTTACCTTTACCTAAATCTTTAGCTTTTTTCAATGCTGCTACAATTGCAGCTCCTGAAGAAATACCGCCAAGAATTCCTTCTTCTTTAGCAACTTTTCTAGACATTTCCATTGCTTCTTCGTTTCCAACTTTTATAACATCGTCATAAACGTCAGTATTTAAAGTGTCAGGTACGAATCCAGCACCTAAACCTTGTAGTTTATGAGGTCCAGGGTTTCCACCACTTAAGATTGCTGAAGCTTCTGGCTCAATTGCTACAATTTGTATTTCAGGGTATTTTTCTTTCAGTACTTTACCAGCTCCTGATAAAGTTCCTCCAGTACCAACTCCTGCTAAGAAAGCATCAACTTGAACGCCTTCAAATTGTTCTACAATTTCAGGACCAGTAGTTAACTCATGGACTTTAGGATTTGCTGGGTTCTCAAATTGTTGTGGTTCAAAGTAACCTTTTTCGTCTTTAAGTTCTTTAGCTTTTTTAATTGCACCCTTCATACCTTCTGCTCCAGGTGTTAATACTAATTCAGCACCGTAAGCTTTTAATAATGCACGACGTTCGCTACTCATTGTATCTGGCATAACAAACACTGCTTTATAACCTTTAGCAGCTGCAACCATTGCTAAACCTATACCCGTATTACCTGATGTAGGTTCAATAATAGTGTCACCTGGTTTGATTTTTCCTTCTTTTTCAGCAGCTTCTATCATAGCTAAACCAATTCTATCTTTAACCGAACTACCTGGGTTTTGATATTCTAATTTAACGTAAACATCTGCTGAACCATCTTCAACGACATTGTTTAATTTAACTACAGGCGTATCACCTATTAATTCTACAATATTATTTACTCTTTTAGCCATTTATACTTCACTCCTAAACAGTATTTTATACCTTAGTTCATTTATCGGATATATTAATTATAACAAACCTTCATATAAAGTGAAAGTATTTACTAGATTAAAGTGCATTTTTAAGTGCGATTAAATCATCTTCGCTATATTGATATTTCGTTCTACAGAAATGACATTCTGCTTCTGCTCCGTGGTCTTCTTCTATCATTGCATCTATTTCAGCTTCACCAAGACCTTTAATAGCATTTAAAAATTTCTCGCTTGAACAATTACATTTAAAATCTACATCCATATTATCAATAAATCTTGTGTTTTCTTTTCCTAATACTGTTTCAATTATTTCTTCTGGTGATAAGCCTCTATCTATTAATTTAGATACTGGTTCCATTTGATTTATTTTTTCTTCAATTGCTGAAACCGTTTCTTCAGATGCTCCAGGCATTAGTTGAATAATAAATCCACCAGCAGCTTTAATAGAATTGTCTGGATTAACTAGTACTCCAAGACCAACTGCTGAGGGAACTTGTTCACTTGTAACAAAGTAGTAAGTAAAGTCTTCACCTAATTCTCCAGAGACAATTGGAGTAGAGCCAGTAAAGTAGTCTTTTAATCCAATATCTTTAACGACATTTAGCATACCTTCTGTTCCAACTGCACGTCTCACATCCAATTTTCCTTGTTCATTTAACGGGAAATGCGTTTGTGGATTTTGAACATATCCTCTTACTTCACCTTTACCATTGGCATCGACCATAATTTTACCAATTGGTCCACCACCATCAATAGTTATTGTTAATTTTTCTTCATTTTTCAACATTGAACCCATCATTACGCCCGCTGTCATTGATCTACCTAATGCAGCAGAAGCTGTTGGCCAAGTATAATGGCGAGTTTGTGCCTCTTGTACGGTATTTGTTGTTTTTACAGCAAAAGCTCTAACTTCATCATTAAAAGCTAAGCCTCTTACTAAATAATCTTGTGTCATATTTATACTCCTTCTTTAAAAAAAGCCCCTCTCAATCAATGCATTGAAAGGGACTTTGTGAAATTATTCTTTACGATCTGTCGGCTTATTGTCACCTAGGTCATCAATATTTGGCTTTTCTTCGTGAGCAGGCTCATCTGAGTTGTCATCTGAATCTGTATCTTCATTTGTTTCTTCATGAGATACTTCATCTTTAACTTCATCATAAGATTTACCAACTTCTTTGTCTTCAATATCTAATGTACCTTCTTGTTTTGTTAAGTCACCTTCATATTTGTCTTCATCTGAATCATTTTTTTGCTCAAGATGAGAATCATCATATTTAACTTCTGGTAACTTACCTTCTTTGAATAATGATTGAATTTGTTCAGCCACTAATGTTTCTTCAACTAATAAAGTTTTAGCGATTAATTCTAATTGTGATTTGTGTTCAGTTAGAATTTGTTTACAACGTTCGTATTGTTCTTTAATAATACGTTGTATTTCTGAATCAATTTCATACGCAATTTGATCTGAATAATTTGGTTCAGATTGCATATCTTTACCTAAGAATACTTGTCCACTATCAGAGCTACCAAATTGTAATGGGCCAATTTTTTTACTCATACCATATTCAGTAACCATTTTACGTGCAATACCAGTTGCACGTTGGAAGTCGTTATGCGCACCAGTTGATGCTTCTCCAAAGTTAATTTCTTCAGATACACGGCCACCAAGTAAACCAACGATTTTATCTAAGAGTTCTGGTTCAGTCATAAAGTAACGATCTTCTTTAGGAAGCATCATAGCATAACCGCCAGCTTGGCCACGTGGCACAATTGTAACTTTATGAACCATTTCAGCTTCATCTAGTACACAACCGATAATCGTATGACCAGCTTCATGGTAAGCAACAATATTTTTTTCTTTTTCAGAAATCATTCTTGTTTTCTTAGCTGGACCTGCAATAACTCTATCTGTTGCTTCTTCTATATCTCTCATGTCAATTTTAGTTTTATCAGAACGAGCTGCTACTAATGAAGCTTCGTTTAATAAGTTTTCTAAATCTGCACCAGAGAACCCTGGTGTTCTTTGAGATATTGCTTTTAAGTCTACTGTTTCATCTAATGGTTTATTACGAGCATGCACTTTAAGTACTGCCTCACGTCCTCTAACATCTGGACGTCCCACTTGAATTTGTCTATCGAAACGACCTGGACGTAATAACGCTGGGTCTAAAATGTCAGGACGGTTTGTTGCAGCAATCATAATGATTCCTTCATTTTCACCGAATCCATCCATTTCTACTAATAATTGGTTCAGCGTTTGTTCACGTTCGTCGTGACCACCGCCAACACCAGCTCCACGTTGACGACCAACTGCATCAATTTCATCAATAAAGATGATACATGGGGCATTTTTCTTAGCATTTTCAAACAAGTCACGTACACGACTTGCACCGACACCAACGAACATCTCAACGAAGTCAGAACCACTTATTGAGAAGAATGGTGTTCCAGCTTCACCCGCTACTGCTCTAGCAAGTAATGTTTTACCTGTACCTGGAGGACCAACAAGTAAAACACCTTTTGGAATTCGTGCACCCATTTTTTTGAATTTACGATTATCTTTAAGGAAATCGACAATTTCTACTAATTCTTGTTTCTCTTCATCAGCACCTGCTACATCAGTGAATCTAACACGTTTCTTCTGGTTATCATAAAGTTTAGCTTTTGATTTACCAAAGTTCATTACTCGGCCGCCGCCACCGCCGCCGCCTTGCATTTGGCTTAAGAAGAATATGAATAAAAATGCAATAATTAAAACAGGTATAAGTGTTGTTAATACACTAACAAAGACACTTTGTTTTTCTTCTTCTTTAACATTAAATTTTAAATCATCTTGTTTTTCGGCAGTATCAGTAATTTTTTTCAAATCATCTTGGTTGTTAAACAAAACTGAAGATGTATATGTTTCATCTTTACCATCTTTTAATTCGCCGCTAACCATATACACATTCTGTTCAGGTTGTATAGTTAACGTTTTTAAATCGCCTTTTTCAAGCTTCGTCATAAACTCATTATATGTAAGCTGTTTTGGTGATTGTCCATTGCCATTAATGAACTGAAAAACACCAAAAAGGACGATAGCTAAAAGCGCGATCATTAATATATTTCGAAAAGCTTTTTGCATTCAATTTGTCCTCCTACTCAATTAATAAAACTAACAAAAATTTTACCATATTTGTAATTTCTTACGCTAGTAATTAACCTTAACGATATACATCATTGATATATTTCAGGTTTAAGCGTTCCAATATAAGGTAAGTTACGATATCTCTCTGCAAAATCAAGTCCGTATCCTACTACAAATTCATCAGGAATTTTTTCTCCAACATATTTAGCTTCAATATCCACTTTACGCTTCATCGGTTTATCTAGCAATGTTACAATCTCAATAGAATTAACATTTCTATATTTTAATAAATCGACTATTGAATTTAATGTCGTACCAGTTTCTAGAATATCTTCAATGATGATGACATCTCTATTTTCTACTGAAGTACTCAAATCTTTTAATATTTTTACTTCTCCCGTTGATTCAGTACCTCCATGATAACTAGATACATCCATAAAATCTAATTCTACATGTGTATCAATGCATTTTATTAAGTCAGCCATAAACATGATTGAACCTTTTAAAATACCTATACATATAGGTGTCTTTCCATTATAATCTTCAGTGATTTGCTTTCCTAATGTTTTGCATCTTTCTTGAATCTGTTCCTCTGATAAAACAACAGACTTAATCGAATCATTCATTAAAGTCATCTCCAATATAAGTAATAGTTAATGCGTTTTTAAAGTTAGAATCCATCCAAAAGTCACCAATTGCAATAATATCATCACCATATAAAATAATCGGACAATTGTTTCTCTTATGTATGTCAATCTTATGATCAATCATGATTCTATTAACTTTTTTGTGATGTTTATTTCCCCGGTTATAATACTGAACACGATCTCCAGACAGTCTCTTTCTTATAAATAAAGGCGATGCTATGTCGTTCGCTTCAATTAACCAATTCCCAAATACATATTGCTCGTTACGATTTATAAATTTAGAATTTACATTGAACTCAATATCTTCACATAGTAATAATTTATCATATGCTACTATAAACTGCCAATCATCAGATATATGAAATATAGATTGTTTTTCAAAATTCTCAAATATACCTATCCATTCTTTGTATGCTTTAACACTGAAACGTTGTTGTACATATGATTCTAACAATTGATCTAACACTTCTATCTTAACTAAGTGATTCAAACGATTAAATGCGTTTCTGTTAATCGCAACTTTATTTAGCTGCTGAACTTCAGTACTTATAAATAACTTAGCTTGCTCAACTATTAAACTTCTTGCATCATTCATCCATTGATTTAAATCGAGTAAATGGTCTGTTGACAACTCTTCACGTTGTTGAATAACAGGCAAGATTTTGTTGCGTATATAATTGCGTGTATATTTAGTGTCTTTATTAGAAGCATCTTCAAAATAACGGAATGCAAATTCTTCATGATATTTAACTAATGATGATTTAGGTAAATTTAAAAATGGTCTACATATGATGTAATCTTTTCTTTCTTGAACTTGCTCAATTCCTAAAGAGGCACGACCAATTCTTCCAGTAAACAATCGATAAGTAATTGTTTCTTTTTGGTCGTCTAAGTGATGTGCGGTCAACAACACATCGCTCTGAGTTTTTTTCATCATTTCATCAAACCACTCATATCTCATTTTTCTAGATACATCTTGAATGCTTTTCTCACGATTTACAACTTCGCTTAAATCTAAAGTTTTAATATATATTTCAATATCCTGTTCTTTACAAAAACGTTCAATAAATGCTGCTTCTTCTTTCGATGCTTCTCTTAAACCATGATTAACATGAAAACAAATTAAATTATGATATGTGTGCTTATAAGTCGTATTTAACATGTGTAATAGTGACATACTATCTATTCCTGTTGAAACAGCCAATGCTAAATTATCATTTTTATTCCAAGTTATATCGAGCATTGTTACACACCTCAATTTCAAAAATTCACTTGATCTTTTCAAAATAAAAAGAGGCTCAACTAATTAGCCTCTTTTTATTATAATTAATTATCGTTTTGCACCTTTACCACCGCGACGTGATTCAGTTTGTCTTTTAATAGACGTCAACTTATCTTCACTATCTTTCAAAAAGTTTGATAATTTCTTCTCAAAGTCTTCAGGCTTTGGTTCTTTCTTAGGCGCTTGACGCTTTGGACGTTCTTTAGCCTTTTTAATTGATAAACTTATTTTACCATCATCAGCCACTGTTAATACTTTTACTTCTACTTCGTCGCCTACAGTTAAATGGTCATTCACGTTCTCGACGTAGTTATCAGCCACTTCACTGATATGCACAAGGCCACTTTTACCTTCAGGTAATTCTACAAATGCACCAAAATTCTTAATACCTGTAACTTTCCCTTTGACTTTATTGCCTACTTCAATTGACATATTATTACTGTATCCTCCTGATATAATTTCACTTTAACCTTATTATATGCTTCTATACAAAATTATACAACGTCATATATAGATTATTTGTCTTTTTCCGATTGTTTTTTTTCATCTGGTAATTTAAATATTATTTCGCCATCATTACTTAAGAAATATTCACTTCTTGCAAGCTTCTCAATATACTCTTTATCATTAAGGCGTTTAATTTGTTCTTTAAGTTCTATTTCCTTATCCTGTAACTTTTCATAAGTTACAGCTTTATCTTTACGTTCTTGCACTAATTCATCATTACGATTTTTTTGAAGGACTAACATAATAACCATAACAAGAATAATTAACAATAACACTCCACCAAATAAGGTCAGTCTCTTTCGTACCACTTGGCGCGTTTTATTGACAGTCTTCTTCTTTTTATTTTGTGACTGCGTAAATTCATTGTCTAGATTTTTAATTTTTTGCGCCATATACGTACCTCCTTATTTATATAGAATCTTGTATTTTTTCTTCTTTGATTACTTCAAACATCGTCTTAGCATTTTCCTTATTTGCATGTTCTGACAATCCTGTTACTTTAACTACAATAATCCTGTTTCCAAGTCGAATTTCTAATTCGTCTTCTACACTTACAGTTGTCCCTGCTTTAGCAGTCTGACCATTCACTTTAACTCTACCTTGGTCACTGACTTCTTTTGCAAGTGTACGACGTTTAATTAATCGAGATACTTTTAAATACTTATCTAATCTCAAATTGTTAAGTCTCCTTTATTTATAAATTCTTTTAGTTCATCTTCACTAAGACCCTCTAATTTGGTTTTATCATACAACTTCAAAAAGTAATCAGCAAATATTTTTTCTAATTTTTCTCGTTTCACTTTACCTTCTTTTAACTTTTCGCTTTGCCAAATTTGATTAAGATCTTCGATATTCTTTGCTTCTTTATCCCCAAAAACATGAGGATGTCTACGAATCATTTTACTAGTGAGTTCTTGTACAACTTCTCTAACGTCAAAGTAGCCTTCTTTTTTACCAATAGAAGCGTGTAACATGACTTGCAGTAAAACATCTCCGAGTTCTTCTATAATGTGATCAATGTCTTCTTCGTCAATTGCTTCAATCAATTCAAATGATTCTTCAATTATATAACGTTTTAACGTTTCATGTGTTTGTACTTTATCCCACGGACAACCATCTTCAGATACAAGTGTATCGATAGTTTGTTCTAAATATTGGAAGTCTTTGTACATTTGTTGTTGTTCTGAAATCTTTGGCACAAATAAACTCGTTAAGTTAGATAGTTCAGCGTGATGATCCATTTCATATAAAGGACAAGTTATAACATCCGCCACACCAAGTCTAGCATTAGATACTAACTTCACTGGATGTTCATCAGGATATCTTTCCATTAAAGTGACTTTAATATCAGAAGCCACAAGTTGGTCGTAAACTTGCGTAATAATCGTATTTGTTCTCACATTCAATGTAGTATCTTCCAAATTAGTTCCATCTAATAAAGTAAAGCCATCGTTTGGATCGATATTAACAGCTCTAAACATATCATCTAAAAAGCTTTTACCACCAAGAATTTTAACATTCGGATATCTTTCTATAAGAAGTTGAGTTGTTGTTTCTGCCACCATAGGATCACCTGGTACGGCATAAATAACATCTTCAGTGTCAGCTTTTTTAATTAAAGTGTCCACAATTTCTTCATATACAGTTATAAAATCTGCATGTTTTTCATAAACACTATCAAAACCTTGCCACTTTAAATCACTTAATTCTTTTATTACTGGATGTTCCAGTGTTCTTGCATATACTGTGTCAGCAGACTGAAGCTTGCGATAAACACCCATAGGCAATTCTTCAATACTATAATTACCTAAGCCAACAACTATAATTTGTTGCGCCATGATTTAATTACTCCTTTATTATTTTATCCATTAAAGGTAAATGTTTCCATTCATCTTTTATTAATATTTTCATTTTTATTATACCTATTATGACTACTGTTACGCCAACAATACCCGCCAAAATCATTAAAAGTAGACTCGTTAATCTTGATGTTGTATGTATCAGTAATATCGTTTGCACAATTACTGACATAATTATTAAAAGAGATATGACTTTAAATATAAATAATCCCATACTTTGGAATCGATAAAGTTTCATTACAAACACATGCAAGACTAACGTGTATATCGCTAACGAAAGCACCGTCGACAAACTTGCACCCAATATACCAAAATTCAAGACAAAGATATAATTGCCAATTATTTTCGAAATAAGGCCAATTAATAGCGCTGAAAATAATACGCCTCTTTTTAGCTTCACTTGTAGTAAAGCAGTATACATAATAATAAAAGTAACAAATACAACAGCAAGCATAAAGACACTTAGTGTCCCTATCAATTCATTTGTTTTAAAGAACACTGTATTAAGTAATGGTAATAAATTTATTAAACCAATAGCTGCAGCCATACTAAACAACACAGTTATTTTTAAAGAAGTATTAGCATATTCATTTACAAGCTTATTGTTTTTCTTTTGCAGTTGATCCGTTAATAACGGAATTAGAACAAAGCTAAAAGTTGTCGTGATTATTAGCCCCATCTGTATAAGAGAAGCACCTCTATCAAAAATACCTTTTACTTTTATACTTTCATGAAAAGTATATCCCTTGTCTTGAAGTAAATTGACGAGCGTAAATGAATCAACAATTTGCCACAAAATAAGTATTAAATAAGAAATTGCATACAAAATAGTCATAGTTATGATATTTTTAGTATCTTTCATCTTTATTTCCCAGGAAAACTGTAATTTTGGTTTTCTTTTAAACAAGAAATATATAACAACACAAATTAGTCCTAAGACAGATCCAGCAATAGCTAACGTACCAGCTTGATAAATAGATATATCCATCGTTATAAAGATGATGATTGCAATTAGTATGACACCAACTCTTAGCACTTGATCAATTACTTGAGATACTGCTATATAATTCATATTATGCTTCATTTGATAATATCCACGAACCATCGAAATAAAAACGAGTGGTAACATTGCTAAACTTGCCATTCGAATCATAGGAGCTAAGTTCGAATCACCCATCAATTCGCTTATAAGCTGTGCACTAAGAAATATGCCAACACCGATGACCATGCAAATAATTTGCATGAACCAGAACATCCCAACTATTTCATTATAGTTTCGTTTAATCATCCAACCACTCATTACACTTGGTAAGGCGTTTAAACTAACTACACTCACTATCGCAACTAGAGGGTATACTTGTTGATAAGCATACAATCCTTCGTCACCTAAAATGTTTTGATAAGGTACTCTATAAATTGCACTTAATATTTTTACTATTATCATTGTACCTGTTAACAGTAATACACTATTAAAAATAGGTTTAGATTGTGTCATCATCTACCAAACTTTCATTTATCACTTTAGTTAAGAATTTCAAATCATCTAACCATTGCTTCGTTTTTTGCAATTTAAATACCATTTGATTGTCTGCAACTGCTATTTTAAGCTTTCTACCTAGAGGTTCTGTCACTTTGAATAACACATCCCCTTTTAAATGGTTTGTAGTATATTCAGATGCAGTCAATTGTATTACTTTAACCACTTCTTTAATTTCTGTAATACCGAAGTGAATACCATTCAACCTAATTTCAACTACGTCTAAAAGTCGTTTCACTTCTATAGGATATTCGCCAAAACGATCTAATAATTCATCTTGTATATCTTCTAGCTGAGCTTGTGTAGAAATTGATCTTAACTTTTTATACATTTCAATTTTAGCTTGTTCATTCTTAATATATTCAGCCGGAATATAAGCGTCTATTTTAATATCGACTTCTAATTGCGGCACTTCAGATTCAGGTTCAATACCTCGTTTCACATTAACCGCTTCTTCTAACATTTGAGAATACAGATCATAACCTACAGAATCTATAAATCCATGTTGCTGACTTCCTAAAAGATTACCTGCACCACGAATATTCAAATCACGCATTGCAATTTTAAACCCTGAACCTAATTCAGTAAATTCTTTAATTGCTTGTAGTCTTTGTTCTGCAACTTCTGTTAATACTTTATTTTGTTCATGTAAAAAGTACGCATATCCTATTCGACTTGAACGACCAACTCTTCCTCGCAATTGATACAGCTGACTTAAACCAAATCTATTAGCATCTTCAATAATTAATGTATTAGCATTTGGTACATCAACACCTGTTTCAATGATCGTCGTTGTGACAAGAATATCATATTCGCCATCTACAAAGTTTAGCATCGTTTCTTCTAATTCACGCTCAGACATTTGTCCATGTGCAACACCAATTCTTGCATTTGGCATTAACATAGATAATTGTTCGCTTTTTTGATAGATAGACTGCACTCTGTTATATAAGTAGAATGCTTGACCACCTCGTGAAAGTTCTCGCTCAAGCGCTTCTTTAACAAAGCTCATATTTTGTTCTAGAACATATGTCTGAACGGGAAATCTATTTTCGGGTGGCGTTTCAATAACTGATAAATCCCTTACGCCTAATAAACTCATATGCAGTGTTCTTGGTATAGGCGTTGCAGTTAAAGTAAGTACATCTACGTTTGTTTTTAATGCTTTTATACGTTCTTTATGTTTTACACCAAATCTTTGCTCTTCATCTACTACTAATAACCCTAAATCTTTATATTCCACATCTTTACTTAGTAATTTATGTGTTCCAACAACAATATCTACAAATCCTGATTTAATGCCTGCTTTCGTTTCTTTTACTTGTTTCGGCGTTCTAAATCTACTCATCATTTGTATTTCAACTGGATATTCTTGCATACGTTCTCTAAAGGTTTCAAAATGTTGCTGTGCAAGGATAGTTGTAGGCACTAAAATAGCAACTTGCTTTCCTTCCATGACAGCTTTAAAAGCCGCTCTTATGGCCACTTCAGTCTTACCATAACCTACATCACCGCATAATAACCTATCCATTGGTCTTCTTTTTTCCATATCTTCTTTGATTTCTTCTAAAGAAGTGACTTGGTCAGGCGTAGGTTCATATGGGAAGTCCATTTCAAATGTCATTTGTTCTTCAGTATCTGGCCCAAATTGATATCCTTCAACTTGTTCACGTTCTTGATATAGCTTTAATAATTCATCTGCAATATCTTCAACATTTTTTTGTACTTTCGCTTTTGTTTTTTTCCACTCAGTACCACCAAGTTTATTAACTTTCGGTTCTTTATCATCTGAACCTACGAATTTCTGTACATCATTCATTTGATCTACAGGTACAAACAATTGGTCTGTGCCTTTATATTGAATTTTAATATAGTCTTTGTGTATACCTGAAACCTCTAAAGTTTCAACACCTAAATATTTACCGACACCATGATGAACATGTACAACATAATCACCGACATTAAGCTCTTGGTAAGATTTTATTTTTTCTGCATTAGATAATTTTTGTCTTCTCTTAGATTGTTTACGTTCGCGAGCTTTGAACAATTCTTTTTCAGTGACTACCACCAAATTCATATAAGGTAGTTCAAATCCTTCTGATAAAGCACCGTCAGTTACAACAGCTTGTCCTGTTTGACCTACTTCTGTAACTCTATCGATTACTGTTGGTATGTTCATATCAGTCAGCATACTTTGAATTTTAGACTTCCTCGTTTCAGATTCAGCCAACAATACAACAGTAAACCCTTGCTTCATAAATCGATCAAATTCAGATTGCATAATATCATACTGTCCATAAAATCTTTGTACTGGTTTACACGAAAATTTAACCATCTCTTCAATTTCTACTGGCATACTTGCCGTAAATAATGTGAAATAGGCAACTTTATGTTGATTTAACAAATCAGTAAATGCATTTTCAGAAATAAAACGTTGACCTACAAATCCTTGGCCAGATTCAATAAGCGATTGCGTAAACTCTTCAATTTCAACATCTAGAGATTTCTCAGTTTCTTTAATTCGATTATATTCATCTACAACAATGCGTGCATCATCAGCTAAATAATCCGTTAAAGTTGTTATCTCATCATACATAAATGCAATAACACGTCTTAAAATTTGATGATCTTTCAATTCATCACTTTGCATCAATATATTTTGATACGTATCTTTTAAGTCAGGACGTATTTCAGTAGGTAATTTTTGACGGGTTGTTTCATAAGATTCTTCCATTCGTTCAGACAATCGATTGATTTGTTCACTAGTGAAGATATAATCACTTGCAGTCGTAATTTCTACTTGTTCTATATTATCTAAAGAACGTTGTGTTTCTACATCGAACAGTCTCATACCATCTACTTCTGTATCAAACAATTCAATACGAACTGGATCCCCAGTTACAGGATAAATATCAATTAAACCACCACGAATAGAAAACTCACCGATTGCAGAAACCAATGTCTGCCTCTTATAACCCATATCTACGAGTTGTTTGGCCCACTCATCTAAATCGATCTCATCGCCAATTTTAATTGATTTATAATGTTCATTCCAAATATTTTTTGGCGTTAATTGTTTTTTCAGTCCATTAATGGGTACGATAAATAACCCTTTCTTGTCTTGTGCAAGCTGGGTTAATGTTCTAATTCTTTCACTCATTAAGTCTGGACTTTGTGTAGAAAATGCTTCAATCATAATATCTTGTACAGGGAATTTAAACACTTCTTCTGGAGGTAGTAATTGCAGAATATCTGCTTCTAATTTATCTGCTTGATACAAGTTGTTTGTAACTATTACTAATTGTTTATCACTTTTAAGATATTGTTCTAATATAAGCAATGCCTTACTAGATTGGTTCAATCCTGTAACAAGTATATTTTTTTCTCCAAAAATTTGTTCTAAATCTTGAAAACGTTCATCTGCTTGTATGATTTCATGCATAACATGTTTCATTTTATTTCACCATTATACTGGTTCATTACATTTTGAAAAGTTTCACCTTTAATTAACGCTTCACAAGCATCAGCTGCACGGTCAATTACTTTTTCCATTGTAATCATTTCATCATCAGAAAACTTCTGAAGTACATAACTAGGTACACTCATACCATTAGTAGGGCGATCAATTCCAATTCTTATTCTATTAAATCGATCTGTTCCTAAATGTTGAATTAATGACTTCATACCGTTATGGCCACCAGCACTTCCTTTCTGACGTAATCTCAAATGTCCTTGAGATTGGTCCATATCATCATATAGTACAATTAAATCCTCTATATCTATATTGTAATAATCCATAAGCGGTCTTACCGCCTCACCAGATAAATTCATAAAAGTCATAGGTTCAATAAGCATTACTTTTTCTCCGTTAATTAATCCTATTGTATATGCACCTTTGAATTTTTGTTTATCTATTTGTAATTGATGGCGTTCCACTAGTTCATCAACTACTTCAAATCCTATATTGTGACGCGTACGGTCATATTTTTTTCCGATATTTCCAAGTCCAACAATACATTTCATGTTGTAACCTCCATATTAATACTAAGTATATATTATAGCATTTTTATGATTTATTTCATCTAACTATACTTAAATAAAAAGAAGAGGCTGAGACAATTAATTTGTCTCAGCCTCTCAAGCTATTTAGAAGCTTATTTTTCTTCTTCTTCAGCTTCTTCTTTGTCTGCTTCTTCTTCAGCTACTGCATCTGCTTCTTCAGCTGCAGTTTCTTCAGCGTCTTCATCAGGTTCTTCTGTTGGAGGAACAACTGTTACAACTGCTTCTTCTTTATCGTTTTCGATAGAATATTTTTCAGTTGCATTTAAGTCACCTACTAAGTAGCTATCACCGATACCTAATTCTGTAATATCAACTTCGATATTTTCAGGAATTGCATCTGGAGTTGTTGTTACTTGTAAGTTGAATAATGGTTGTTGAACTACGCCACCTTCAGAAGCACCAGCTGCTTCACCTACTAATAAAACAGGTACATCAACAGTTAATTCTTCTTTCATGTTGATTGCTAAGAAGTCAACATGTGTGATTTGGTTTTTAAGAGAATCATATTGATAATCTGAAACCATAACTTTGATTGATTTAGAACCAACGCCTAATTCGATAACACCGTTACGTCCAACTTCACGAATTGTTTTGATGAATTCAATTTCATCAACTTTAACAGATGTATTTTTAGCACCGTAACCGTATACTACTGCTGGAATAACACCTGAAGCTCTTAATTTACGTAAACTAGAACGAGTTTGTTTACCTTGACGGATAACTGACTTTAATGAAGTCATTATCTTTTCCACCTTTCATACTTGCGCAATATGCGCTCCTACACTCACCCATCAACATTAAATGTTGCTTGTAAGTGGTTATTTAGTCCATTAAAATGAACCGTTTGTTATTATACACGAATATTAAAAATTAATCAAATAGCACACTAACTGATTCTTGTTCATACACACGCACGATAGCTTGCGCTAATAATTCTGCTACAGATAACTCTTTAACATTGGCTGGTTTTCTATCTTCTGGTAACTGTATAGAGTTTGTAACAACTAATTCTTTAATTTGAGAACTTTCGATACGTTCTTTTGCAGGGCCAGATAATACTGGATGAGTACAACATGCGTATACTTCTTTTGCACCTTTTTTAACGAGTGCATCAGCAGCTAAAGTGATTGTTCCAGCTGTATCAATAATATCATCGATAATGATAGCAGTCTTACCATCTATGTCCCCGACGATATTCATCACTTCTGCGACATTTGGTTTTGGACGACGTTTATCAATAATTGCTATAGGTGTTTTAAGACGGTCTGCCATTTTACGAGCTCTTGTTACTCCACCATGATCTGGTGATACAACAACTGTTGTTTCAGGGTCCAAACCTTTTTCTAAGAAGTAGTTGGATAAAATTGGTACGCCCATTAAATGATCAATCGGTATATCAAAGAACCCTTGAATTTGAGGAGCATGTAAATCAAGTGCTATCATTCTACTAGCGCCAGCTTTTTCAATAATGTTTGCCACAAGTTTAGCTGTGATAGGTTCACGACTTCTTGCTTTACGATCTTGTCTAGCGTAACCATAATAAGGCATTACAATATTAATGTTTGCTGCTGATGCACGTTTACAAGCATCAATCATAATTAATAATTCCATCAAGTGTTCATTTACTGGATTTGATGTTGGTTGAATAATAAATACATCACAACCACGAATACTTTCTTCAATATTAATTTGAACCTCACCATCAGCAAATCTCTTAACTGTCGATTTCCCTAATGGAATTCCTACTAGATTTGCAACTTCTTGTGCTAAAGGCTGATTTCCTTCAAGTGAAAATATTTTTAATGAAGAGTTCTTATATTCAGTATTCAACATTTCTGTTCCTCCAATATCATTTTGACTCATTTTTTGACGGCTCCTTTTATTTCGTTTTGTAGTATCCTTGTTTTGTAGTTTGTCTAGCACGACCAAGCGCTAAACTTTCATCAGGCACATCATCTGTAATTGTTGAACCTGCTGCTATGAATGATCCATCTCCAACTTCTACTGGTGCAACTAGATTTGAATTACATCCAATAAACGCATCATCTCCTATAATGGTACGGAATTTATTTACCCCGTCATAATTAACAGTTATTGAGCCACAGCCAATATTTGTTCTTTCGCCTACTTCTGCATCTCCAATATAACTTAAGTGAGAAACTTTGGCGCCATCTTTCAAGACTGCTTTCTTAGTCTCTACGAAGTTACCAATTTTTGTCTCTTTACCTAACTCAGTACCCGGTCTTAATTGTGCAAAAGGTCCGACTGTAGAAAATTCACCTACAACAGAATCTGTAATCACAGATTGCTTAATTGTTGCATTATCTTTAATTGTACTATTTTTGATGTCAGAATTCATTCCAATCGCAACATTTTTTCCTATAATTGTTTTGCCAGCAATTCTTGTACCTGGTTCAACTACTGTGTCTTCACCAATCACAACGTGTTTTCCTATATAAGTTGTAGCAGGATCAACAATTGTCACACCATTTATCATATGTTGTAAATTAATACGTTCTTTCATTTTCTGCTCTGCTTTTGCTAGTTGTACTCTATCATTCACACCCATAATGCCATCTACGTCATCTGTAATGTATGCAGCCACTTTTTCATTTTCTTCTTTTAAGATTCGTATAACGTCTGGTAAATAATATTCACCTTGAGCATTATCATTTTGTACTTTTTCTAAAGTTTCGAATAATTTTTCATTATCAAATGCAAAAATCCCAGAACTAATTTCGTTTACTTCAACTTGCCCTTCTGTAGCATCTTTTTGTTCAACAATTTCTGACACTAAACCAGATTTGTCTCGAATAATCCTACCATAACCAAATGGATTACTCACTTTTGCAGATAATACAGTTGCTACAGCATTTTCATTTTCATGAAATGTTAACAGTGAGCTAATAGTCTCATCACTAATTAATGGTGTGTCACCACAAACGACAATTGTTGTGCCCTTGTTATTTCCCAATATATCTTTAGCAGTTTTAACTGCATGAGCCGTTCCTAATTGTTCTTCTTGATGTACAAACTGAGATGCATGACCAATAGTTTCTTTAACCTTTTCTGCTCCATGTCCAACAACTGTAACTACTGTTTCTACACCAGCATTTTTAACGCTATCAATAACATGTTGAACCATTGCTTCACCAGCTACCGGGTGTAAAACTTTGTAAAGTTTAGATTTCATCCTTGTACCTTTACCAGCAGCTAATATGACTGCATATTTTTGCATTACAAATACCTCCATTTATACACACTTTATTATATTATAATTTAATTCTCATATGACTATCAAGGAAGAGTTATTTTTAAAAGAATAAATTTGTTATAAATAAATCATTTTTTTAAATATTTTATAAAATCGCACAAAAAAACTGCCGGAAAGTCTCATACTTTTCGACAGTTTTTAACATTTCAACAAAACTATATTGTTTTGGATATGTTATTCTTCTTTTTCTTCGTTTTCTTCTTTTTCAGTTTCTGATTCTTCAGTTTCTGATTCTTCAGTTTCTGTTTCAGAATTTTCTTGAGCTGATTTTGGAATTATCACTTCATCAGTTTCATCATAAACTTTCATAACCGCTTCTTGTATTTCTTGTCTCATCTCAGAGTTAATAGGATGCGCAATATCTCTAAACTCCCCGTCAGGTGTACGTTTACTAGGCATAGCAACAAACAGTCCTGAATTTCCCTCAATTACTCTTAAATCGTGAATAACAAAGGCATCGTCTAAAGTAATTGAAACCAACGCCTTCATTCTTCCATCTGTTTGAATTTTTCTCAATCTCACATCTGTTACCTTCATGATTTGTGTGCCCCCTGTTTTGTCTATTTAAAGTAGCAGCATCATATTAATTGAAGTTAGTTATTTTATTTTTGCGATCATTTCAATCTCAACTTTTACATCTTTTGGTAAACGTGCGACTTCCACACAACTTCTAGCAGGCAAATGTTCATTAAAATACTCTCCATAAACGGAATTGATGTCTTGGAAATCATTCATATCTTTTATAAAGATTAATGATTTAACGACACTATCTAATGTAGCGCCACTTTCTTCAAGTACTATTTTTAAATTCTCAAGTACTTGCTTCGTTTGTGCTTTTACATCATCTGATACGACTTCACCTTGCTGATTTAATGGTATTTGACCTGAAGTAAATACTAAACTATCTACTACTACTGCATGGCAATATGGCCCTAATGCTTCTGGAGCGTTTGCTGCGTTAATACTTTTCATGTTGAATATCTCTCCTTTTAATTAAATCTTTTCAAACAGTTGCCTTCTTCTACTGAAAATTGTTGATTGTATTCGTCTACGTCAGATAATCTAACTAAAGATGTATAATCTTCAATCAATCGATGTTTAACTTCTTTTGATTCTACAAGTACTGATACCCCTTTTACTGTAGCCTTAAACTCATTCATCAAATTGATTACGCCATTTATAGAGCCACCTGCTCTCATGAAATCATCAACAATTAGTACATTCGAATATTCAGCTAATGTTCTTTTTGATAATACCATTGTCTCAATCTTTCTCGATGAACCCGAAACGTAGTTAATCGATACTGTTGATCCTTCAGTAACTTTATTATCTTTTCTTATAACAACAACTGGCAAATTAAGTACTTTTGCAACTGCGTTAGCTAAAGAAATCCCTTTTGTCGCTATTGTAACAACCGCATCAAGTTCTTCATCCATGTACATAGTAGCAATTAATTCTCCTACTTGATTTAATAATTTAGGATTACCTACTAAATCTGACATAAATAAATATCCGCCTGGCAGCAGTCTTTCTTTCTCTTTTAGCAATTCACATAGCTTTGCTATCAATTCACGCGCTTCTTCAACATACATTTTAGGGCGATAAGTAACACCGCCACTTGCTCCTGCAGTTGTCTCAATAATACCAAGTCTTTCAGCATTAAACGTTTCTTTGATAATTTGTATGTCTTCGCTAATAGACGACTTTGCCTGACCAAAATGATTAACAAAATAAGTCAGCGGTACTAGTTCGTTCGGATGTTTCAATAAATATTGTGTCATATAAACGATTCTTTCACTTCGTTTAAAACGCATTTATAAAACCCCAATCTCTATTACGTATTTTCAAGAATAATTATACTATAATTGTACGTGTTCTACAAAATCAGCCAAGAAGACGTGCAATATAAACGTCATTACAACATCCCATTAAAGCGTTGTACACTTGCTTAGCTTGTCGTTCTTTTTGCACAAAGCCGTATACAGTTGGTCCACTTCCACTCATTAGTGCAGCATCCACACCACTGTTTTTCATAGTGTTCTTTAGCTTTTCAACTTCGGGATATAACTTCATCGTGACCTTCTCAAGACTATTACCAAGTGTTTGGCATAGTACTCCATAATCGTTTTTTTCTAAAGCATCTCGGCAGTCTTGTGTGCGCACTTCAATCTTGTCATCCAAATTTAAAGCCCCATATATTTCAGGTGTTGATACGCCGATATCCGGTTTAGCGATAACTACCCAGGCAGAAGGTGGTTTTGGAAGGTGTGTTAATTTTTCACCTCTACCTTGGCACAATGCCGTCTTTCCATAAATACAAAAAGATATATCCGATCCAATTTCTGATGCAAGTTCACTTAAAGATTCCAGTGGTTCGTTTATACCCCACAATTCATTCAAGCCTCTAAATGTTGCAGCTGCATCACTTGAACCACCTGCCAATCCTGCAGAGATAGGTATGCTTTTTTCTAATGAAATCTTCACACCTTCTTTAATATTGTATTTATCTTGCATCAATTTCGCTGCTTTATATGCTAGATTTCTGTGATCACTTGGCACGAAATTATGTTCAACATCAATTATAATTTTACCGTCATCTCTACTTTCGAAAGTCAATCGATCATTTAAATCGACTGTTGTCATTATCATCTCTACTTCATGATAACCATCATCGCGTTTGTACAATGTATCTAGTGTTAAATTAATTTTTGCTGGTGCAGTCTCATAAATCATATACTTGCCCTCTCTAAAACTTATTATTATGATTTTACCATAAATAAAAGTTAGAAAGTATTAGCTTTATCCTATTTTTCGCATAATAAAAAACCCTACGCCATATCACAGTCATATCGCGTAGAGTTTTTTATTAAATACTTTAATTTACTGAACTATAAATTCTTCTTTATGTTCATTCATAAAAGTTACTTGGACATTCTCAGTTAATACATCAGTGTATGTATAAGATACACGTTCAAAATTATGTTTCTCTTGATCTAATTCGACCACGAAAACTGATGGATACGTTTCCTTAAGCACGCCACTGCGCTCAATTAACTTCTTACGTCCTCCATTAGCTTTAAGTACAATACGATTTCCTAATTGACAATCTAATATTTTTTTGATGTCTACTAAAGTCTTCGGCATATTGACCCACCTCGCTATAAATAAAATTATACTACGAAAGTGGAATTTTGTCAAATAAAATTTAAATTTTATCAATTAGAGAACGCATTGTCAATATATTTATACAGATAAATTTGGGTATTTTTTCAAATTGTTACAAAGATGTGCATATTCTTGTATTGTTAGCGTTTCCCCACGTCGCTTAGGATCTATGTTTGAAGCACTTAACCACTCAAGAATTTCATCTTTATGCAACTTACCTTCTTTAATTGTACTAATATAATTATTTAAAATTGTTTTTCTACGTTGTGCAAATGCACCTTTTGAGAGTGTGAACAATAATTTTTCATCGTCTACTTCTACAATAGGTTCTTTACGAGTAGTCAATTTAATTACAATTGAATCGACATTAGGTGGAGGCATGAAGACAGTCTTAGGGACGACTAAAACACGTTCAGTTTCAGTATAATACTGACAAGCTATGGATAATGAGCCATAACTTTTACTTCCGACTTGTGCATTTAAACGTTCTCCAACTTCTTTTTGCATCATAACGACATAACCATCGATTGGAAGGTGATTCTCTAATAAATTCATCAATATCGGAGTTGTTATATAATATGGTAAATTGGCTACCAACATTATCTTATCGCAATCTTGTAAATGTGTTTTTATTTCTTGTTCAACATGAGCTTTTAGTATGTCTTCATTCACAACAGTAACGTTATCATATGGACTCAATGTATCTTCTAAAACTGGGATAAGCCTTTGGTCAATTTCAAAAGCTAACACTTTCTTAGCTGTTCTAGCTAATTGTTCTGTAAGAGACCCCATACCCGGACCTACTTCTATTACACCTGTATTTTCGTCTATATCACTAGCAGAAATAATGTTTTGTATAATGTTCGTATCAATTAAGAAATTCTGGCCTAAACTTTTTTTGAATTTAAAACCATATTGATCAAGCAATGCTTTTGTACGCTTTGGTGTTGCAATATCTTTATCGTTCATCCTGTCACTCCTCTTTATATCCAAGTGCTTCTTTTACATCTTTTTCAGTATAACCGAAGGCATTTAATTTGTTTAGCAATTGTTTACCATTTGAATGGCCAATATTTAATTTACTACAAAGCTTTTCTCTTTTTCTTCTTGAGTCTTTACCTATAATTAATCCTAAATCGATTAAGACTGACTTGTCTATCGTTTCTATATTAGCTTCCATAGGAGAACTAACATTAAGCAATGCCTCTTTAACCGTATTTAAAGACGCATGTTCAACGCCAATTTTCCCTCTTTTATTTTTAGCTTTTTCTCTTGGAATAAATGCATGTTTAACGCTTGGTATATATTGCTTAATTGTATTTCTAATCTTATCACCCGGGAAATCAGGATCTGTTAATACAATCACACCTCGTTTTTCATGAGCTTGCTTTATAACCTCAAGTGTTTCTTTAGTTATTGCGGAACCATTTGTTTCAATCGTATCGCAGTCTACAGCACGCTTCACATTAACTGTGTCGTCACGCCCTTCTACTACAACAAATTCATTTATCTTCATGATATCTTCCTTTTTTAAAGATGCCCCAAAACAACCGTTTTGGGGCATCTTATTTTATAATTTAAATAATCTTTCAGCATTTTTTGTAGTTGCTTCACAAACTTCTTCATATGAAAGTCCTCGTAGTTCAGCAATTTGCTCAGCAACAAGTTTAACGCGCGCTGGTTCATTTCTCTTTCCTCTATAAGGATGAGGTGATAAGAAAGGCGCATCCGTTTCAACTAACAATCTATCTAAAGGTACATGTTGAGCTACTTCTTTAGGTTGTTTAGCATTTTTAAAGGTAACTGGTCCACCTAATGAAACATAAAAATTCATTTTTAATATTTCATCAGCTATTTCATTTGAACCACTGAAGCTATGCATAATACCGCCAACTTCACTTGCGCTTTCTTCCCTTAAAATGTCTACACAATCTTGAGTCGCTTCTCTGTTATGAATAATAATAGGTAGTTGCACGCGTTTAGCTAATGCTATTTGCTTTCTAAATACTTCTTTTTGAATATCCTTAGGTGATTTGTCCCAATGATAGTCTAGTCCCATTTCACCTATACCAATAATTTTTGGATGCTTAGAAAGCTCTTCAATCCACTCTAAACGTTCTTCTGTACAGTCAATCGCATCGACAGGATGCCAACCAATAATTCCATAAATAAAATCGTATTGGTCAATCAGTTTCATTGTTCTTTCGATTGTTTTTGTATCAAATCCAACAACGAACATTCTATCGATACCTTCTTCTAATGCTCTGTCTATAACTTCTTGTAAATCCTCGTCATATTGGTCGGCATTTAAATGGACATGTGTATCTATTAGCATTCGAACCATCCTTCCAATTCTTTACTTAATGATAGATCCGTTTTGTATCGCATTAGGTAAGCTTACTAATGTAAGTGTACCGTCTTTTTCGGCAGATAAAATCATACCTTCTGATAGTTCACCACGTAATTTTACAGGTTTTAAATTTGTTACTACTGCAACCTTTTTACCTACGATATCTTCAGGTTTATAAAATTCAGCTATTCCTGAAACAATTTGTCTTTTTTCGAATCCTAAATCAACTTTAATTTTTAACAATTTATCTGATTTTTTTACATAATCAGCTTCTGTAACTGTTGCTGCTTTGATTTCTACTTTATCAAATTGATCTATCGTGATTTCAGGTTTAGCATTTACTTCTTCTACTTCAGGTTCTGCCTCTTCTTCTGGTTCAGTTGAAGTACCACCTTGCATAGAGTCTTTAATGTAAGCAACTTCTTGCTCAACATCTAATCTTGGGAAAATAGGTTCAGGTTTATCAATTACTTTTATGTCTTGATCTATAGCACCGTAAGTTTCGATACTTTCAAATGTATCAAGTTTACCTTTTTCCAAGTTTAATTGGCGGAAAATTTCATATGGTGCGTGAGTTAAGAATGGACGTAATAATACAGCAGCAAATCTAATGTTTTCTACTAAATGAATCATTACGTTTTCTAACATTTCTCGTTCATTTTCATCTTTAGCAAGCACCCATGGCGTCGTTTCATCTATATATTTATTTGTACGACTAATTAATTTCCATATTTCAGCTAAAGCAACTGAAAACTGCATATTTTCCATGGATGAATAGAAATTATCTTTTATGTCTAAGGCCATTTGTTCTATTTCTTCATCAAGCGGATGTAGTTTACCTTTGTATTTAGGAAGAACACCATTAAAGTATTTATTAACCATTGCAATCGTACGGTTAACTAAATTACCTAAATCATTCGCTAAATCATAATTCGTTCTTTCAACAAATGCTTCAGGTGTGAATACACCATCTGCTCCAAATGGCAACTCTCTCATTAAGTAATATCTTGTAGCATCTAATCCATATTTATCAATTAATACATTAGGATCAACAACATTACCTTTAGATTTACTCATCTTGCCATCTTTCATTAAAATCCAACCATGAGCAAATTCTCGTTTTGGCAGAGGTAAGTCTAACGCCATTAATAGAATCGGCCATATGATTGAATGGAAACGAACGATTTCTTTAGCCATTAAATGCACATCGGCTGGCCAATATTTTTTGAATAGCTCATCGTCATCAGATAAGTAACCAAGCGCAGAAATATAGTTCACTAGCGCGTCAATCCAAACGTATACAACGTGTTTAGGATTAGATGGCACTTTAATACCCCAATCAAAAGTAGTTCTAGAAATAGCTAAATCTTCAAGACCAGGTTTAATAAAGTTATTAATCATTTCATTTTTACGAGAAATCGGCAAAATGAAATCTGGATTTTCATCAAAGAACTTCAATAATCTATCAGAATAGTTATCCAATTTAAAGAAATAACTTTCTTCTTTAACTAGTTCTACCTCATGACCAGAATCAGGACTTTTACCTCCGACAATTTTCCCATCTTCATATACTGGGTCGACAAGTTGTGTTTCAGTATAATAAGTCTCATCTGGTATAGAATACCAACCTTCATACTCTCCTAAATAAATGTCGCCTTGTGCTAATAATTTTTCGAAAACTTTTTCAACAACTTGTTTATGTCTCTCTTCAGTAGTACGAATAAAATCATCATTTGAAATGTCCAATTTTTTCCATAAAGATTGGATACTTTCAATGATGCCATTTAAATATTCTATTTCAGATAAGCCTGCTTCTTTAGCTTTCTCTTGAATTTTTTGTCCGTGTTCATCTGTACCTGTTAAATAATGAACGTCATAACCTTGTAATCGTTTATATCTTGCAATTACATCACCAGCAACCGTTGTATACGCATGACCTATGTGTAAATTCCCGCTCGGATAATAAATCGGCGTCGTAATGTAAAAAGTTTCTTTCGTCATCGGCGTTTCCTCCTAATATCTTATCTATATAATATACCGAAAATTAAGCATTTTTTCAATATTCCCCTATTATAGTAAGGGCTTCATGAATTGTTTTTTATTTGAAAAATTAAACGCTTGCAATATATTGTATTATTGACATTTCCTTGAATTCATATTAGTATACTATTTATATAATTGTCGAATGAATGTCGAATTAGATAATTATGGTTTTATTAAACGGAGGTAAAATGATGAAATCAACTGGAATCGTGCGTAAAGTAGATGAACTAGGCCGTGTAGTAATTCCAATCGAATTACGACGCATATTAGACATCGCTGAGAAAGATGCTTTGGAGATTTATACTGATGATGATAAAATTATTTTAAAGAAATATTCACCTAACATGACATGTCAAGTTACTGGCGATGTTTCAGAGGAAAATTTTGTATTAGCTGATGGTAAAATCGTCTTAAGTAAAGAAGGCGCTCAGCAATTAATTAACGAGATTGAAAACAAATCAAAATAATAAAAGGTCCATATTAAAAAAGGAAAATTTAAAGTACACCGTACTTTAAATTTTCCTTTTTTATTTTTCGACATGATAAGACTCATATACATCTCTTTTTTTCATCTTTCTATCAACAGATACTTGTTTTATGGCATCCTTAGATTTCATATCATGTTCTTTTATATAAATTTCGACATGCTGATTTAAATCCATGCCTTCCCACCAATGAGTCTCTTGACTAGATTCATCTATTCCTTCAATCAAAATAACGAATTCGCCTTTTTGTGGAATCTTCTCTTCTTCTAACATTTGTTCTATCACTTCTATTTGATTCGTTTCAACTTGTTCAAACTTTTTAGTGAGCTCTCTTCCTATTGCTACTTTTCGTTCAGAGTCTATCTCAGCAATGGCTCGTACAGTTTGTTTAATTCTATAAGGAGATTCGTAAATCATAGATGTCGATTCTCTACTCATCCATTTTTGAAGGACTTCATGTTTTTCTTTAGCATGTCTTGGTAAAAAACCTAGAAATACAAATTTGTAAGATGGAAGTCCACTTGTCATCAAGGCTGTTATTGCAGCATTTGGTCCCGGAATTGTTTCAACACGGAAATCTTGCTCTCTCACTTGATTCACAAGTTCATATCCAGGGTCACTAATACAAGGACAACCTGCATCAGAAACTAACGCAATTTGCTTACCCTCTTCTAACAGTCTTAAAATTTGTTCTGAAGACTTATCTTTATTATGTTCATGATAAGACTTTAAAGGTGTTTGTATTTGATAATGTTGGCAAAGTTTAGCTGTCACACGTGTATCTTCACAAAAAATATAATCCACTTCAGTTAAAGTCCTTACTGCGCGATATGTGATATCTTCTAAATTTCCAATTGGCGTTCCCACTAAATATAATATAGACATATTACTCATCCTTTATAAGTGCTAGTTTTTGCTTTCTAGTTAATTGCTTAAGTGCATATTCTCTTTTCAATGCTTCTGACTTATTATCAAATATTTCATGATATACAAGCTTAACAGGACGTCTAATCTTTGTATATTTAGCACCTTTCCCATCGTTATGAACTTTCAATCTTCTTTCCAAATCTGTTGTATATCCAGTATATAGTGTATGATCCTTACATTCTAATATATATGTATAATGTTTATCCATAATAGACAGCCTTCATTTCTGCTGAATATTCACCATTTGCATCATAGATATAAAACGGTTGTTCTACTTTCAAACCAACCTGACCACCACTTCGACCTTCAACTAATATCGTGACTGCTTCTGTCTTTTTCGGCGTACTGTAAACCATTCTTAATCTTTTAGGTTCAATATTATATTGTCTATACAGACTTAAGACATCCATCAGTCTTTCTGCCCTATGAACCATCACCAATTTACCACCTTGTTTCAATAAATGCTTACTCGCTTTTACGACATCCTCAAGCGTACACAATATTTCATGTCTAGCTATTTTATGTGCTTCCTTTTGATGTTGCATTTGCTGATTTTCTTTAAAATATGGTGGATTAACTGTCACTACATCAAACGTAGAAGGCATATATGTATTCGACACATTTTTTAAATCCATATGTTCAATCGAAATTTGATCTTCAAGTTGATTATGACGTAATGTTCTTTGAGCCATTTCTACTAATGCTTCTTGAATTTCTATACCTTTAATTCTTGATTGAGATTTATAAGCTAATAACAACGGAATGATACCGTTACCTGTACATAAATCCATTACTTTATCTTTATTACGTACGCTAGTAAATTCTCCTAATAACAACGCATCAGTTGAAAATGAAAACACTTCATCATTTTGAATAATTTCATATTTCTCTCTTAATAATTGGTCGAGTCTTTCTCCTGAATTAAGCATTAAAACACCTCATTTAAAAAATCAGGCATATTAAATGCCTGATTCATTTAGTCTCTATTTAGCACTTCTAAACAAAATAAACAATCTTGTCCTTGTCTATGTTTACCAAATAATTCTCCACGACAAATGTGAAATCCTTCATGATATAACATAGCGAAATTGTCTCTGCTTTGAAGTGGCTTTGTTTTTTTGTTTGTTTTTTTCTGTTGTGGCGCTTCATTAGATTCAATTACTCTCTTCAAGCTATCATTTTCCATCTGAAGCGCAACATTATCTTCAACTAATTCCACTGCCTGGTTTTTCAACTTTTCCATGTGGTCATTAATTTGTTTAAGTTCATTTTCTAGTGTCATAATCGTTTCAAACAACTCGTCCCTATTCACAATATAATCCTCCCTTATGAATGGACTTCAAGTAATTCATCAAGTTTATAATCAAAAAGTTGTTCGAAACCTTTCACTTTAACTTGCATAGTTATATCTAAAATATTCAATCCTACCACTTTACCATCACCCTCTGGCGTAACAACAGTTGTACCAACATCAGGTAATTCATTTCTCACATCTTCATAATAGTCATTTTCATATTTTAAACAACACATTAATCTACCACATGCACCTGATATTTTAGTTGGATTTAGAGATAGATTTTGATCTTTAGCCATTTTAATTGAAACTGGCTCAAAATCACCTAAAAATGTTGAACAACAATGAGAACGACCACATGGTCCAATTCCGCCTAATAATTTCGCTTCATCTCTGACACCGATTTGTCTTAATTCAATACGAGTCTTTAATTCATAAGCTAATGATTTAACTAGTGTTCTAAAATCTATTCTATCATCCGCAGTAAAATTGAAAATAACTTTACTTTTATCTAATGTATATTCACAGTTTACAAGTCTCATGTTTAACTCATGATTTTTAACAAGTTCTTTACACAGTGACAATGCATCTTCTGCGTCTTTTAGATTATCTTGATACTTCTGCACATCTTCTTCAGTAGCATGTCGAATAACTTCTTTAAGAGGTAAGACAACATCGTCTTTACCAACATGGCGGTTAGTTAGTTTAACTTGGCCCAGTTCAACCCCACGTTTAGACTCTACTACTACTAAATCATTTTCCTTAAAACGTTCCCCATTAGGTGAGAAATATTCTTTTTTCCCAGCTACTTGAAATTGAACACCTATTATTTCATACATTCTATCACCTCTTCCCATTTATAACCATTTGTTCTAACACTAACGTTGCATTAACGTTTTGAGCTAGTTTGCGGTTAGCTTCCGTAATAACTTGTATATAATTCGAGATATCATTCAATGATAAATATTTACTTATTTCTGCAATTTCTACTTCTAAATCTGGATATGCTTTAATTACATCTAGTTGTATTTTAGCATGTAATATATCTTGAAAATAAGTATTTAAACTATTTAAAAACAATTGCTGTAAAGGACGTGTATTAGCAATTTTTGTGCATTCGATCAAATATATCAACGCCATTTGTTTATCTTTTACCATTAATTCCGCTAATTTAGTTACTGATTTTCTTAGTTGTGTAAACGATTGCTCTTCAGTTAGTGAAATGGCTTCTTCTTTATCTGAAGTAATAAAGCTAAGTGTATGTGCAATCGCAGAAGAAATACCAGACAGTTTTAATTCTTCTATATAATTTTCTTTCGATGCTGGTTTAAAATGAACGAGTTGGCATCTTGAATGTATTGTTGGTAATATTTGATCTTTCTTAGTTGTAAGCAACAAGGCAATCGTATTTGGAGGTGGTTCTTCCAAAAATTTCAATATACTATTTTCACCCTGTACTGTTAGTTTATCAAAAGCTTCAATAATGTAAACTTTATATTGACTTTCTATTGGCTTTTGATTCATTTTTCTTAATAATTCTTCTATTTGTTGTTTCTTTATAGTCGTTTCATCTGTTTGTATATATACGAAATCCGGGTGGTTAAAACTTTGAACTTTCGAAATACAAGCTTGTTCTGCATCACATAATATCTGTTCTGCAAAATACATAGCTGTAGACTTCATTTCAAACATGTTATCTCCTTCAAATAAATAAGCATGAGATAACTGTTTAGCACTTAATAAATGATCAATTTCTTTTGTTAATTGCATTTTTTACGCTCCTTGCAATAAAAAAGCTGCACAAACGGCAGCTAATCAGTTCTTAAAATTGATGGAATTGTTCAATTGGCATAACGAATACTGTCGCGCCACCTACTTCAACTTCTACTGGGTATGGAATATAAGAATCCGCACTACCACCCATTGGTGTGATAGGTGAAACAAGTTGTTCACGATTACCACAAGTTCCATCGATTACACGTAATAATTCATCTACACGTTCATCTTTAACACCGCATAAAAATGTTGTATTTCCGGCTCTTAAAAACCCACCTGTTGTTGCAAGTTTAGTGGCCCTAAAATCCTTTTCTATAAGTGCTTCTGACAAGTTTTGACTATCTTGATCTTGGACAATCGCTATTATCATTTTCATAACTAAACACCTCTTTATATATTATATCATATTTTAAACTTGTTTCAGAAATTTTACTATCATGAAATACGCTTCTTCTATAACCTTTTCTAATGGTTGAGTTGCATCAATAACTTTAATTCTATCTGGATACTCAGCAATCAATTTTTTGTAACCATCTGTTACTTTATGATGAAATTCAATTTTTTCTTTATCAAGACGATTAGCCTCACGCTGATTATCTTTAATCCTATTTAATCCAATTTCAGCAGGTACATCAAAATATAAAGTCAAATCTGGATAACGGCTCTCAATAGCAAATTCATTAATTGCCTTAACTTCTTCTACCCCAATTTCACGAGCGTAACCTTGATAACTTAACGAACTATCAACAAAACGGTCACAAAGTACAATACCGTCTTTATTTAATTGAGGTAAAATTTTCTCTACTAAATGTTGTCTTCTCGCAGCTGCAAATAATAATGCTTCTGTTCTTTCATCCATTTCATCATCACTATCTAACAATAGATTTCTAATAGCTTCGCTTATTTTGATACCACCTGGTTCTCTCGTAAGCAATATATCATAATCATCTTCTAGCATCTCAAAAACTTTATGTATAACTGTTGTTTTCCCAGAACCTTCTGGCCCTTCAAATGTTATAAACTGACCCATTTATTGTTCATCCTTTACGCTAATTTTCATGTTTTTTATACCTTCCACTCTACCACCTTTATCAAGCCATTGTAACAGAGAATCTATGATTTCTTTGGTAATATATTCTCCCTTTAAAATAACTGGTACACCTGGTGGATATGGAACAACATCAACAGCAGAAATTTTTCCTACTGATTGAAACAACTCAACTGTTGTCGTATCACCGACATCTATATATTTG
Source organism: Mammaliicoccus sp. H-M34 (assembly GCF_022386495.1). Lineage (NCBI taxonomy): Bacteria > Bacillati > Bacillota > Bacilli > Caryophanales > Staphylococcaceae > Mammaliicoccus > Mammaliicoccus sp. H-M34. Next base: position 1,401 of record NZ_JAJNIK010000012.1, on the reverse strand, counting down.
TAAGTAGTCGAATGTATAGGTAAATTAAAGCATGTTTTCTTTATTACTTTACTTTTAAAATTCATTTTGAATTGATTAATACGTTCTATTAATAGATCAAAAGGAAATTCATCCGAATGATGCCACAATGGTAGAACCAACAGAATAAAATGATTATGACATAATTCAATATAGATGTTTGAATCTTCGAATATTTTTTGCACTTCAAATCCCGTTAATTTATCATGAGACACAATTAATTTAAGAGGGTCTTCTAGACACCCCACCGTAAATCCTACTTGCTCCATAGTATCTATTAATATTTTTCTATTCATTTTAAATATCTCATCATGATATTTTTTATAAAACTGTTCAGCCTTTTCTAAACTTGACATAACTAAATATGATGGGCTGGAAGTCTGCAGCATCTTTAAATAATCTTGAATTTTAGATTTTAAACTTAAATCTTCTTTAATATAAATAACAGAACCCATCGTCAAAGCTGGTAATGTTTTATGATAGGATTGTACAACAATGTCTGCCCCAAACTCTATTGAGGATTTTGGAAAATATGGACTTATACCAAAATGAGCACCATGAGCTTCATCTACTAATACAGGAATATGATGTTTTTTTAACACTTTTATACTCTCTTCAATATTAAATGTTTCTCCATAATAATTTGGATATGTAAAAACAGCTAACTTCACTTTAGATAAATCAAGATTATCTAATGAATTCACACCATTATACTGCCCTGTTTTCTCTGAAACAGTCATTGGCATCCATTTTGCATCTTGTTTTGTTAAATTTAATGCATTGTATATTGATTTGTGAGCATTTCTAGGAATAAGTATTTCACCCTGTAAATGTTGTACACCATAAATAACGGATAATATCCCAACTGTTGTACCATTTACTAAATACTGGCCACTATAATCAGAGTATCTGTTTAGCTGAGACATACTTTCTTGAATACATTCCTCAGGTTGATGTAAATCATCTAATCCAGTTATTTCAGTCATATCCATCGCCATATTCAACTCTTTTAAATATCCTATCGTGTTGTTATGATGACCTGGAACGTGGAGAGAGATAGCATCCTTATTCTGTAGAGCGTTAAGCTGTTCATTTATATTCATAACAATTACCTCTTATTTTATATTCTTCATCATTATATCAATGATTATCATAGTCGTCATTAGATAGAAAGGATATGCAAAAGCCTTATTCATCAGTATAAATAGTAATACTTTCAGACTATCTTAAAAATTCGCAAAAAAAAAAGAGACCTAACAGGTCTCGAGTGCGGCTCATCGCATCCATTTATAATTATTTGCCCGGCAACGTCCTACTCTCGCGGAACGTAAGCCCAACTACCATCGGCGCTAAAGAGCTTAACTTCTGTGTTCGGCATGGGAA
>NZ_JAJNIK010000011.1:0-72478 GCF_022386495.1 Mammaliicoccus sp. H-M34 | reverse complement strand
TTACGTTCCGCGAGAGTAGGACGTTGCCGGGCAAATATTTATAAATGGATGCGATGAGCCGCACTCGAGACCTGTTAGGTCTCTTTTTTTTGTTTAAAAATTCTAGGAGGGAGATAATAAAATGAAAAAGTATTTTGAAGTTATGTTTAAAGTAGATAAGAAGAAATTAGGAACCAAAAAAGCCATTTTGCAAGCTATTATTGTGTTTATTATTTTAGCAAGCAGTGTGCTTTTTGGGAGATTTGATCTTGGTCTAACAGCAGTATTAGGATCCTTTAGTAATATTTATGTATTTAATGGTTCTTATCCCTCTAGAATAAGAAAAGTTATTGTTGTTTCGATTATGTTAAGTGTTTGTTTAATGTTAGGTACATTAACTATTACTATTCCGTTTTTATATGCATTAGTTTTAGGTTTAATTGGTATGATTGCTCACTTTATTTTAAAAGCATTTCAAATACCAGGACCATCTTCAGTGTTCTTTGTTTTGACTTATAGTGTTGCTTCAATTATGCCTATTATGCCAGAAGATTTTCTTAATAGAGGTTTACTTGTATTATGTGGGGGACTTGTAAGTACTCTAGTTATTATAGTTGATGCTATTTTTAATCATAAGAAGCCTGAAATAGAAAGTGTATTAAATATTTATAAAAATTTAGCATATTTAACTAAAAATTTTAATGGTAAGACATTTGATGATGCTCGAAGTGACACATTGAGTTCTATACATTACGCAACTAATACATTAACAACAGCTAATGCGTTTTGGAATAAAAATAAAGATTATAATCGCTTGTTGCAGTTAAAAGGTAGAGCTGAAGCAATGTGGTCTAGTTGTTTAGAATTATCATCTAAAGGTTATGAGGTTTTGCCGGTTGAAATAAGCGAATCTTTAGAGTACATTTGTAACAGAATTGAAGGAAAGAATACTTTGGAATACAGCTCAATTGTTTACGATGGAGATGACGTTTACTTAAGTGAGTTGGCTGATTTGATAAATAATACAGTTAAGATGCTAAATGAATCTGATTTGCAGATAGATAAACAAATTAATTATAAAAAACCTATGTATTCAAGAATTATTCAAGAAAATTTATCTAAAGATTCTCTAGTACTTATGTCATCAATGCAATACGGTATTATATTATTTACTTCAGTAATCATAGCATTTGGTTTAGGCTTTGAAAGAGCTTATTGGATACCAATTTCTTGTTGTTCAGTGTTGTTAGGGTCATCTTCTTTATCAACTATACAAAGAGCACTTCAAAGAACTGTAGGTACAATTGTAGGAATGCTAGGTGCAGTTATAATCTTAGCGTTTGAACCAAATGCATGGACAATCGTTATATTAATGACAATATTAATGGCCACAGCTGAATTGTTAATCGCATTTAATTATACGTTCGCTATAATGTTCATTACACCAAATGTACTATTAATGTCAGCAGCAATAACAAATCAATTTGATACGTATTTAGTTGTCCCAAGAATTACAGATGTTATTATCGGGTCAGCTATAGGTTTAATAGGTGTATTAATAGTAGGAAGAAATCATGCTTCTAAAAAACTACCTAAATCAATAAATAACACTTTAAGATTACAAGCAGATATATTACACACGCTATTTTCATCAAATAAATATCATGATAATATTGTAGGTTCTTCGATTATTACAGAAATGCATACAGAAATCATGAATACTAAAGCGATGTATCAAGCTGCTTTAAATGAAATGGATAACGACATAAAAAAAATAGAATATGTATACCCAATCATATTTACTGTAGAACAATTAGCATTTACATTAGAAAGAGCATTTGAGCACGGTAATATTAGTACTTTATCAGATAGAGATATAGGACTTTACTTAACTACTTATGAAAACATATGTAAAAAAGTATTATTTGATACAAGTTATAAACCTATTGAATTGCCATATTTAAAGGAATTCACTAGTATTCGAGCTGAACTAATGAAATTACAAAGTTTAAGTAGCTATAAAGCATAAGAGGATGAGACAATTAATTTGTCTCATCCTCTTAATTTACGTTAAACAAGTGATTAATGCATTGATATGATCTTTTGCATCCTCGATATTTATGCCTCCGAAACCTAATACAAAGTTCGGTGTGCTATCTGTTTTTTTGAAATGATAGTGAGAGAGGGGTTTGATATCTATATCAAAGTCTTTTGTTTTATTGATACATTCTTCTAATGTTAACCCATTTATGACAGTTAAAATAAAATGCATGCCAGTCATCTCTCCTGAGATTACAAAAGTTTCTGGATGTTGTCTCAGTTCTTCCAAAATAATGTCTCTTTTATTTCTATATATCTTCCTCATGCGATTAAGATGTCTCTCAAAGTGTCCTTCGTTCATAAACTTACTTAATATATATTGAGTATGTCTTGGTACAGTACCGCCTTCTATATTCGTTTTCTTTTGATATACGGATATCAAACTTTTAGGAAGAACGGCATATGCTATACGTAAAGAAGGTGTGATTGATTTAGAGAAAGTACTAACATAAATTACACTGTCTGAGTTATCTAAACTTTGAAGTGCTGGTATGGGTCTTCCACTATATCTGAATTCTGAGTCATAGTCATCTTCAATTATGTATCGATTGGATTTCTCTGACGCCCATTTTATGAGTTGTGTTCGTCTTTTTAAATCCATTATCACACCGGTTGGAAATTGGTGACTTGGTGTAATGTAGACAACATCATAATCGATCTTCTTAATTTGTTCTATATCTATTCCATTCTCAGTAACGGGGATAAATTCAAATGGAACGTGTTTTCTTTTAAGCAAATTTCTTACTTGTTTATAGAGAGGATCTTCTATCATATATTTAGAGTCTGAAATAATATCAGTGATGATAGATAATAATTGCTCGGTAGATGACCCTACAATAATTTGTTGTGGTGAACAATTTACACCTCGACTATGGAATATATAATGCCCAATTTCTTTTCTTAAATTAATATCTCCTTGTTTATGACCACTGTCTAAAAGATGAATTTGTTGTTCATCGAATGCTTCTTTCGCATATTTTCTAAAAAGATCATTTGGAAAATGCACTTTATCTATTGCACCTAGTTTAAAACTATATTGATAGCTTATTTCATCTTGCACGTTTTCGTCAGGGACTTTAGATTTATAAGTTACAGGCAAGTTTACAATATCATTTATATAATAGCCTGATCGATTTTTACTGTAAATATAACCTTCATCGCTTAGAAGTTGATATGCATGTTCAATGGTTGTTTGACTAACAGACAAATAGTTACTTAGTTGTCTTTTTGAAGGTAGTTTTTCATCACGTCTCATCACATCATTTATGATATTTTGTTTAATATTTTCATAAAGTTGTTGGTAAATTGGAAGAGAAATATTTCTATTAATATTAAACATAAGCATTTCCATTTTGTTAACCTCAAATCTGACCACTTATTTTTTGATAAATCTGACTCTTTTACCAGTTCAGAATTTAGTATAACCTACTAATAAGCGATTTAAAAGGAGGAATTTTTAAGATGTCAAAGATTACTGGTTCAGATAAAGTTAAAAGAGGTATGGCAGAAATGCAAAAAGGTGGCGTGATCATGGATGTGGTGAACGCTGAACAAGCTAAGTTAGCTGAAGAAGCTGGTGCTGTTGCTGTAATGGCATTAGAACGAGTTCCATCTGATATTAGAGCTGCTGGTGGCGTAGCAAGAATGGCTGATCCACGTATAGTAGAAGAAGTAATGAATGCAGTTTCAATTCCCGTTATGGCAAAAGGTAGAATCGGTCATATAACAGAAGCACGCGTTTTAGAATCAATGGGCGTGGATTACATAGATGAGTCAGAAGTGTTAACACCTGCTGACGAAGAGTATCACTTAAAGAAAGATGATTTTACAGTACCATTTGTATGTGGTTGCCGTAACTTAGGTGAAGCTGCTCGTAGAATTGGTGAAGGTGCAGCAATGTTACGTACGAAAGGTGAACCGGGTACAGGTAATATTGTAGAAGCTGTTCGTCATATGAGACAAGTTAAATCTGAAGTGCGCAAATTAGTGGTCATGAGTGATGATGAGATTATGACTGAAGCGAAAAATATTGGTGCACCATATGAAATCTTAAAAGAAATTAAAGACTTAGGTCGTCTACCAGTTGTAAACTTTGCTGCAGGAGGCGTTGCAACACCAGCTGATGCGGCATTAATGATGGAGCTTGGAGCTGATGGTGTATTCGTAGGTTCAGGTATTTTTAAATCAGAAGCACCTGAAAAATTTGCAAAAGCTATCGTTCAAGCAACTACACATTATCAAGATTATAAATTGATTGCTGAACTATCAAAAGAATTAGGGCCAGCTATGAAAGGTTTAGATATCAATCAATTATCATTAGAAGAACGTATGCAAGAGCGTGGTTGGTAATATGAGAATAGGTGTTTTAGGCTTACAAGGTGCAGTAAGAGAGCATATTAAGCATATAGAACAAGCTGGACATGAAGGTATTATAATTAAGACTGTAAACCAATTAAATGAAATAGATGGTCTTGTATTACCAGGTGGAGAATCAACGACTATGCGAAGATTAATGGATTTATATCATTTTACTGAAACACTTAGGAATAGTGACTTACCAATGTATGGTACATGTGCAGGTCTTATACTGTTAGCGAAGGAAGTAGTGGGTCAGGAAAGTCATTTGAATAAATTAAATGTAGTTGTTGAAAGAAATTCCTTTGGTAGACAGGTGGATAGCTTTGAACAGAAATTAGATGTAGAAGGTATAGAAGAAGCGGTTAATGCTGTATTTATACGTGCTCCACACATACAATCAGCTCGTGAAGGAGTAGAAGTATTATCTACAGTTGAAGATAGAATTGTAGCCGTCAGACAAAATCAATACTTAGGTATATCTTTCCACCCAGAACTTACAGATGATTATAAGATTATGAAATATTTCATAGAAGAAATTGTTGAAGAGTATCAAGTAAAACAACCACATTAAAATGAAAATCATTTTGGTAACTCTTAGAGCTACCATCAGTGCGCCAACAAACTCTTAGACTTTGTTGGCATTTTTTTGCGCATGCTTTCCGCGGGCATGTTCTCAGCCTGTAGTCTTCGAATCATGCTTGTCCCGCAGGAGTCAGCGCTAAAAAATACCAAATATTAATTAAATATTTATAATATAGTTGAGATTTGTTCTGTAGTTGCATATAAATCCACCTTTTTTCTATATAAATATGGATTATTATAACGATTTTGTAAAGTGCGGACGCCTGAGGGAATAGTATGCGTGAGAGACTACAGGCTCGAGCCATACCCCTAGGCAAGCATGCACGTACAAAATCGTAAGATTGTATAAAAATAAATATTGGTAACGATTTTTTAGAGTGCTAACGCCTGAGAGACTATAGACTCGAACTATACCCCTAGGCAAGCATGCACTTTACAAAATCGTAAGATAAAAAATAAGCATATCACTGTAAACTTTAAAAAATCAGTTCAGTGATATGCTTATTTATTTTGTGTTGGGATTTATGTCCCAACCCCCTTACTTTATTATAAGAAGAATCCAGCGATTGTTGCTGATAAGAATGATACAAGCGTAGCACCGTATAATAATTTTATACCAAAGCGTGCAACGTTATCCCCTTGTTTATCATTTAATGATTTTACAGCACCAGCGATGATACCAATTGATCCAAAGTTTGCAAATGAAACTAAGAATACAGAAATGATACCATTTGCTCTTTCAGAAATATCTGCCTCAGGTAAAATACCCATTGCTACGAATTCGTTTGAAAGAACTTTTGTTGCCATGATACTACCAGATTGTACTGCATCTGCCCATGGAATACCTGCTAAGAAAGCAAATGGTGCAAATACAAATCCAATTAAAGTTTGGAAGTCCCAAGAAACTGAACCACCAGAAACAAATGAGAAGATATTAGATGTAACACCATTTAAAAGACCAATTAATGCTACATAACCGATTAACATAGCTGCAACGATAACAGCTACTTTGAAACCGTCTAAAATATATTCTCCTAACATTTCGAAGAATGACTGTTTTTCTTCTGATTCTTGAATCATAATGTCATCTTCTTTAGGATCTACTGTATATGGATTAATGATTGATGCCATAATAAATCCACCAAATAAGTTTAATACAATTGCTGTTACAACATATCTTGGTTCAACCATTGTAAAGTACGCTCCGATAATGGATGCAGAAACAGTTGACATAGCCGAAGCAGTTAATGTGTACATACGATGTTTAGGAATTAAAGGAAGTTGTTTCTTAATTGAAATAAATACTTCTGATTGACCTAAAATCGCAGATGCAACTGCATTATATGATTCTAATTTTCCCATACCATTTATTTTAGAAATAACTAATCCTAAATATTTAATGATAAGCGGTAATACTTTAATATATTGTAAGATACCGATAAGTGCTGAAACAAATACGATTGGCATCAATACATTAAGGAAATAAACTGAAACAGGTTTGTCGGACTTTGGATCAATATTTGCCATACCGTCAAACACAAAATTTATCCCTTCCATAGCTTTTGCTATGATATAACTAAATCCATTCGAAATGCCACCTATGATAGTTAATCCACCTGTTGTTTTTAATAATAAGAAAGCAAATATAAACTGGATTACAATCATTAATCCTATATACTGCCATCTGACACGCATTTTATCTGAACTTACTATCCATGCTAGAAATAGGAATAATAAGATACCGATAATCCCGATAATATAATGCATAATTGACACACCTTTCCCCTAAAATTCTCTCTTTGATAACCTACTTTACATGATAACTCATTTCTTTTGAAAGCGGTATATTTTTTTGAATATTTTTAGAGAAACAAATTAATTGAAATAATAAAGTACAAAACATATAATATAGTCAAAGAAGGTCAAAAGAGGTGATGATTAATGCACAATATGTCGGATATCATTGAGCAATACTTAAAGCAATTGCTGGAAGAGGCTCAAGGTGATGTCGTTGAAATAAAACGTGCGCATATTGCTGAAAAGTTTGATTGTGTACCTTCCCAGTTAAACTATGTTATAAAAACAAGATTCACTAATGAGCACGGTTACGCTATTGAAAGTAAAAGAGGCGGTGGAGGTTATATTCGAATTTCAAAAGTCGAGACGAATAATCAATCAGCATTTATTAGACATTTAATAGATTTGACAGGTGATCAAATATCACAAGCAAATGCATTTAGAATCGTTGACGGATTATTTCAAAATGACTTAATTACGGATAGAGAGAAAAAAATGATTGTTCAAACGCTTCATAGAGATACATTACAAATAGAAATACCATATAGAGACATCATTCGAGCAAATATATTGAAACGTATACTTGCCGTTATACATTATAGTTAAAAAGGAGTGACAGTATGCTTTGTGAAATTTGTGGTAAAGAAGAAGCAACAATTCAATTAACATCGGCTGGTAAGAAACATAAAACTGAACAGTGGATTTGTAAAAACTGTGCTTCAGAACATTTTTATTTCCAAGATGATCAAATGAATGACCAAAATTTAGATCAGGAATTTGTAGTGAATCAATTTTTACAATATCTTGTAGGGAAGCACGGTATTAACTTTAAACAAGTTCAACCACAAGAAGAAAAGCACTGTCCTACTTGTGGTATGACGTTAACTGATATTGCTAAAGTAGGTAAGTTCGGTTGTCATGACTGTTATGAAACATTTAAAGATGATGTACCTCAAATTATTAGAAGAGTTCAAGCAGGAAGTGGTGAACATACAGGTAAAATACCTGTTTCATCAAGAAGTAAAATTCAACTTAAACAACAAATAGCTGAAAAAGAAAAAATCTTACAAGGCCTAATTGAAGAACAAGCTTTTGAAGATGCTGCTATTGTGAGAGATGAAATTAAAGCTTTGAAAGCAGAAGGTGAGGTCAAGTAGATGGAAGAACATGTTAATGAACATATTAGCGATTGGATGAAAGGTACAGACGATACGCCAATTGTAATGAGTTCCAGAATAAGACTTGCTCGAAACCTTCAAGACGAATTTCATCCGCTCAAATATGAAGATGACGAAACAGGAAATCATGTAATTGATAAAGTTAGTAAGGCATTATCAAATTTAAAACTTACAAAGTTATCTGATTTAAGTGAACTTGAGCAAAGTAAGTTAGTATTTAAGCATTTAATTAGCCCAGCACTTATGAAACAGAAATTTGGTGCAGTATTATTAAATGAAGATGAATCAACAAGTGTCATGATTAATGAAGAAGACCATGTAAGGATACAAGTAATGGGCAACAATCTTGTGTTAAATGAGCTTTATGACACAGCATCTAAATTAGATGATGAGTTAGACAAACATTTAACTATTTCATATGATGAGCAACATGGATTTTTAACAACTTGTCCAACTAACATTGGGACAGGCTTAAGAGCAAGTGTAATGTTGCATTTACCAGGACTCAGCATTATGAAACGTATGAAAAGAATTGGCCAAGCAATAAATCGATTTGGTTATACAATTAGGGGTATATATGGAGAAGGAACTGGTGCCTTAGGTCATGTATATCAAATATCAAATCAATTAACACTCGGTAAGACTGAGGAAGAAATCATTGAAGATTTAACACAAATTGTTGAACAGATTATTAGCGAGGAAGAACAAATTCGACAAAGACTTGACAGATTTAACTATATGGAAACGAAAGATAGAGTACATCGTGCCAAAGGTATCTTAAAGTCAGCTCGGTTAATATCTGTTGAAGAAGCATCACTTAGGTTAAGTGAAATGAAACTTGGTATCGATTTAGGTCATATCGAGAGCAATAACTTTAATTTTGATAATTTAATGGTTACAATACAAACACCATTCTTTGAAGGTGAAGACTCGAAACAATCAATAGATGAAAAGCGAGCAACCTTTTTAAGAAAACACATATAAAAAAATAGGAGGTTAGTTTATGCTATTTGGTAGATTAACAGAACGTGCACAACGCGTATTAGCACATGCACAAGAAGAAGCAATGAGATTGAATCATTCAAATATAGGAACAGAACATTTATTATTAGGCTTAATGAAAGAACCAGAAGGCATTGCAGCTAAAGTATTAGATGCATTTGGAATTACTGAAGAAAAAGTAACTAAAGAAGTTGAAAATTTAATTGGTCAAGGACAAGAGCAAGTAGGTGCTATTCATTATACACCTAGAGCTAAAAAAGTAATCGAATTGTCTATGGATGAAGCAAGAAAGCTTAATCATACATTTGTAGGAACAGAACATCTTTTATTAGGACTTATTCGTGAAAATGAAGGTGTTGCAGCTCGTGTATTTGCTAACTTAGACTTGAATATCACAAAAGCAAGAGCACAAGTTGTAAAATCTTTAGGTAGTCCAGAGCAAGGGTCTAAAAATGCACAAACGACTAAAAACCAAGCAACACCTACTTTAGATAGTTTAGCAAGAGATTTAACAGTTATTGCTGAAGATGGCACTTTAGACCCAGTTATTGGACGTTCAGACGAAATAACAAGAGTTATAGAAGTGTTAAGTAGAAGAACGAAGAACAATCCAGTCCTAATCGGGGAACCTGGTGTAGGTAAAACAGCAATTGTTGAAGGTTTAGCACAAGCTATCGTACAAAATGAAGTGCCTGAAACATTAAAAGGTAAAAGAGTAATGTCACTTGATATGGGTACAGTAGTTGCAGGTACAAAATATCGTGGTGAATTTGAAGAAAGATTGAAAAAAGTAATGGAAGAAATTCATCAAGCTGGTAACATCGTGTTATTCATTGATGAGTTACACACACTTATTGGTGCTGGTGGTGCAGAAGGCGCTATTGATGCATCGAATATCTTGAAACCTGCATTAGCACGTGGTGAACTTCAATGTATAGGTGCTACAACTTTAGATGAGTATCGTAAATATATTGAAAAAGATGCAGCGTTAGAAAGACGTTTCCAACCAGTTAAAGTTGATGAGCCAAATACTGAGGATTCAATTTCAATCTTAAAAGGTCTAAGAGATCGCTATGAAGCTCATCACCGTATCAATATTTCAGATGAAGCAATTGAAGCGGCTGTTAATATGAGTGATAGATATATTTCTGATAGATTTTTACCAGACAAAGCAATCGATTTAATTGATGAAGCAAGTTCTAAAGTGAGACTTAGAAATTATACGACACCACCAAGTCTTAAAGAACTTGAGTCAGAATTAGAAACAGTTAAGAAAGAAAAAGATGCAGCTGTACATTCTCAAGAGTTTGAAAATGCTGCTAACTTAAGAGATAAACAAACTAAACTTGAAAAACAGTTAGAAGATACGAAAAACGAATGGAAAAAAGCACAAGGTGAGAAAAACACTTGTGTAACTGCTGAAGACATTGCTGTAGTAGTAGCAAACTGGACAGGAGTTCCAATTACGAAATTGAATGAAACTGAATCAGAACGATTATTAAACTTGGAGTCTATACTTCATGGACGTGTAATTGGTCAAAATGATGCAGTCGAATCTATTTCTAAAGCAGTAAGACGTGCAAGAGCAGGATTGAAAGATCCTAAGAGACCTATTGGTAGCTTTATATTCCTAGGTCCAACAGGTGTAGGTAAAACTGAACTTGCCCGCACATTAGCAGATGCAATGTTTGGCGAAGAAGATGCAATGATAAGAGTTGATATGAGTGAGTTTATGGAGAAACACTCTGTCAGTCGATTAGTAGGTTCTCCTCCAGGTTATGTTGGACATGATGATGGTGGCCAATTAACTGAAAATGTAAGACGTAAACCTTACTCAGTGATATTATTTGATGAAATTGAAAAAGCTCATCCAGATGTATTTAATATCTTATTACAAGTGTTGGATGACGGTCACTTAACTGACTCTAAAGGTCGTAAAGTAGACTTTAGAAATACTGTTATTATCATGACTTCAAACGTTGGTGCTCAAGAACTACAAAATGCTAAATTTGTAGGCTTTGGTGCAAAAGAAAGTGGTCCTGATTATGAAACAATTAGAAAAACAATGATGGATGAATTGAAACAACAATTCAGACCAGAATTCTTAAACCGTGTGGATGATATCATTGTATTCCACAAACTAGAAAAATCACATCTTAAAGAAATTGTTGCTAAGATGGCAGGTAACTTAACTAAACGCTTATCTGAACAAGGTATTCACATTACACTTTCAGATTCAGCACAAGATAAAATTGCTGATGAAGGATTTGACCCTGAATATGGTGCGAGACCATTAACTCGTGCTATTCAGAAAAATGTCGAAGATAACTTGAGTGAGTTGATTTTATCTGGTCAAGACTTAGTTGGTAAAGATGTTCTTGTGGATTATAGAGATGACGAATTCAAATTTGATTTATCAGACCATAAAGAAAATGAAGCAAGAGAAGAAACTTCAAAAGCATAAAAATTAAAATATAATTTTAATATTATAATGAGTCCGCAGACTATTAATATCAATAGTTTGCGGACTTTTAAATTTGTTTGAAAGTATATAAATTTGTTTTTACAGTCAGTCAAGTTTAAAATATAACTATTCAATTAATACGGAGGTAACATGGATGGCAAAAAAGAAAGTAGTATTTGAATGTTTAGCCTGCGGATATCAATCTCCTAAATGGATGGGGAAATGTCCAAATTGTGGGACATGGAATCAAATGGAAGAATCTATAGAACATAAAGAAACTAAAGGACCTAAAAATACATTTAAGTCAGATGTTCCGGCTCAGAAAATAGAAAAATTAAAAGATGTTAAAGAAGAAAACACACCTAGAATAAAGACTAAAATTAATGAATTTAATCGTGTATTAGGTGGAGGAGTCGTAGAAGGTTCGCTTGTATTAATAGGGGGTGACCCTGGGATTGGGAAATCTACATTACTATTACAAATTAGTGCTGCATTATCCCAACAAAAAAATGTACTATATGTATCAGGTGAAGAATCTGTAAGACAGACTAAATTAAGAGCAGAACGTTTAGTAGAAGATTCAGGTGAATTAAATGTTTATGCTGAAACGAATTTAGAGATTATACATAGTATGGTTCAAAAATTAAAACCAGACTTATTAATTATTGATTCTATTCAAACAGTTTATCATCCTGAAGTAACTTCAGCGCCAGGTTCGGTATCTCAAGTTAGAGAATGTACACAGAATTTAATGCATATTGCTAAACAGATGAATATCGCAACATTTATAGTTGGACATGTAACTAAAGATGGACAAATAGCTGGTCCAAGATTATTAGAACATATGGTAGATACAGTTTTATACTTTGAAGGTGATACGCATCATGCATATCGTATATTAAGAGCAGTTAAAAACCGTTTTGGCTCAACAAACGAAATGGGTATTTTTGAAATGAAACAAACTGGTCTGAATGAAGTAACAAACCCTTCAGAAATGTTTTTAGAAGAAAGAACGAAACACGTATCAGGTTCAACGATTGTTGCTACAATGGAAGGTACGCGACCTATATTAGTTGAGGTGCAAGCACTTGTCACGCCTACAACATTTCATAATCCTAGAAGAATGGCTACTGGCATAGATCATAATAGATTAAGTTTATTAATGGCAGTACTTGAAAAGAAAGAGAACTTTTTATTACAACAACAAGACGCATATATTAAAATTGCTGGAGGCGTAAAGCTAAGTGAGCCTGCAGTAGACTTAAGTATTATAATCGCGATAGCATCAAGTTTCCAAGACAAGCCAACAAAAGGAGACGATTGTTTCGTAGGTGAAGTCGGTTTGACTGGTGAAGTGAGAAGAGTCGCAAGAATTGATCAAAGGGTCCAAGAAGCGGCTAAATTAGGATTTAAACGCATTATAATACCGAAAAATAATATCAAAGGTTTAGAATTTCCTGAAGGCACTGAAGTAATTGGTGTATCAACTACAAGAGAAGCATTGAAAATTGCTTTTAATGCATAATTAACCATAAGGAGGTTACCGTATGAAAATTTTAAAGGGATTAATTATATTATGTTACTTAGTCATAGGTTCCTCACTTGGTATCATGGTAATTCCAGAACTGATTAATGCGTTTAGTATTCAACCTGAACAAGTATTAACTAATCCATACATTGATGGCTTAATTGGAGCAGTCGTTGTTTTCTTATTGTTTGGATTTTTAATAGACAAAATAGTATACATGGCCGATCAAGGAGAAAAGTATTTATTAAAAAGGAGTATTCTTGAAATATTTTTCGCTACTGTTGGTGTCATGATTGGTTTAATGATTGCGGTTATGGTTTCATTCATATTAGAAATGATTGGTGCACCAGTCTTGAAACATATTTTACCAATAATTATTGCTGCTTTTTTATGTTATTTAGGTTTTCAGATTGGGTTGCAAAAACGTGAAGAAATACTGCGATTATTTCCAGAAAGTATATCAAATTCATTAACGCGACAAACAACTTCAAGATATGCAAAAATTTTAGACACAAGCGCTATTATAGATGGTCGTATTTTAGATGTTGTAAAATGTCACTTCATAGATGGCGAAATACTTGTTCCACAAGGCGTTATTGAAGAATTGCAAGTAATTGCTGACGCTAAAGATAGTGTTAAGCGAGATAAAGGACAACGTGGGTTAGATATTCTAAATGCACTTAAAGAGACGGATTTCTCAATTTCAATTATTGAACCGACTTCAACACATAAAGATGTTGATGCTTTATTAATTACTTTGGCTAAACGTTATCAAGCTAGTATTATTACAACAGATTATAATTTAAATAAAGTCTGTGCAGTACAAGGTATAAAAGTGCTTAATGTTAACGATTTGTCTGAAGCAATTAAACCGGTCATACATCAAGGAGATATCTTCGATTTATTGATTACGAAGATTGGTAAAGAAGATGATCAAGGTGTTGGGTATTTAGATGATGGCACAATGGTTGTCATTGAAAAAGGTAGAGAATATATTGGCAAAACAATTGCTGTAGAAGTGATGAGTTTATTACAAACTTCCTCGGGTAGAATCATATTTGCGAAGAAGGTGTCATAATTTGGGATTTACAACGATTATACCAGCTGCTGGACAAGGTAAAAGAATGGGAGCTGAGATAAATAAATTATTCCTAGAAATCAATGGAGAAACAATTATTAGAAGAACGGTTTCAGTTTTTCAAGAAATAGAGGAATGTGAACAAATTTTTATCGCCGCACATCCAGAAGAAGTTCATCTAATGGAAGAACATTTGAAAGACTTTAATAAAGTTGCTGGTGTTATCCCTGGTGGTAAAGAAAGACAGCATAGCATCAATGAAGTATTGAATGTGTTAATCGATACAGAAGTTGTTATGGTTCATGATGGTGCACGACCATTTATTACACAAGAGAAAGTTAAGCAGCTTTATCAAGAAACTTTAAAAAATAATGCTGTTATTTTAGCTGTACAAGCTAAAGACACAATAAAGAAAGTGATCGATGGTGTTGTAGAAGAAACATATGATCGATCGACTTTGTGGCAAGTACAAACGCCACAGTCATTCAGTAGGCATGTCATTTTAAAAGCATATAATTTAGCTGAAGAACATGATTTTGTAGGTACTGATGATGCTTCATTGGTGGAGAGGGCAGGTTATAAAGTACATATTACAAATGGTGATTACGATAATATCAAAATTACAACTCACGAAGACTTGATAATTGCAGATTCAATATTAGAAAGACGAGGTATTTGTGATGTATAGAATAGGTTATGGTTACGATGTTCATGAATTTGACCAAACACGTCCGCTTATTATAGGTGGTATTGAATTAGAACATTCACATGGATTAAAAGGACATAGTGATGCTGATGTATTGTTACATGCAATTACGGATGCTATTCTTGGTGCTGCAAGTCTTGGTGATATAGGTAAACTGTTCCCTGATACCGATCCAACATTTAAAAATGCAGATTCAAAGTTGTTATTAGGAGAAGCTTATAAACAAGTTTTGAAAAAGGGATATAAACTTGGAAATGTAGATGCTACAATTATAGCTGAACAACCAAAATTTAGACCCCACATTGATAGAATGAGAGATGTCATTGCTTCAATATTTGAAGTGTCTATTGAAGATGTAAATGTGAAAGCGACTACTAATGAAAAATTAGGATTTATAGGAAGAGAAGAAGGCATACAAGCGCAAGCTGTGGTATTATTAACAAGTAAAGAATAAAACAGGAGTGAGACGATGAGTAACAAAGTAAGAGTAAGATACGCGCCAAGTCCGACTGGTTACTTACACATCGGTAACGCAAGAACCGCATTATTTAACTATTTATTTGCTAAACATTATGATGGGGACTTTGTTATACGTATTGAAGATACAGACATAGCCAGAAATTTAGAAGACGGAGAAGCGTCACAATTTTCTAACCTTGAATGGTTAGGTTTAGGTTGGGATGAATCTGTTGATAAAGATGGAGGATACGGTCCATATCGTCAATCAGAACGTGGGCACATATATAAACCACTGATAGAGCAACTATTAGCTGAAGATAAAGCTTATAAATGTTATATGACTTCAGAAGAATTAGAAGCTGAACGTGAAGAACAAATCGCTAGAGGAGAAATGCCTCGATATGGTGGGAAACACGCGCATTTAACTAAAGAAGAACAAGAAGCATTTGAAGCTGAAGGCAGACAACCAAGTATTCGTTTCAGAGTACCACAAAATACTGAATACAAATTTGATGATATCGTTAAAGGCGAAGTTGCTTTTGACTCAAATGGTATTGGTGACTGGGTAATCGTTAAAAAAGATGGTATACCAACTTACAACTTTGCTGTTGCAATTGATGATTATTATATGGAAATTTCTCACGTTATTCGTGGTGATGATCATATTTCAAATACACCTAAACAGCTGATGATATATGAAGCTTTAGGCTTTGCACCACCAAAATTTGCACACATGACGTTAATCGTTAATGAAGACCGCAAAAAATTAAGTAAACGTGATGGACAAATTCTACAGTTTATTGAACAATATAAAGATTTAGGTTATTTACCTGAAGCAATCTTTAACTTTATTGGATTATTAGGATGGTCTCCAGAAGGTGAAGAAGAAATCTTCTCTAAAGAAGAATTTATTAAAATATTCGACGAAAAACGTCTTTCTAAATCACCTGCATTCTTTGATAAGAAAAAATTAGAATGGATTAATAACCAATACATGAAAGAAAAAGATTCTGAAACAGTATTCCAAATGACAATTCCACATATGGTTAAAGCTGGTATGTTATCAGAAAGTCCTTCAGAAGCTGAATTAACTTGGGCAAGAGATTTAGTAGGTTTATATCAACAACAAATGAGCTATGCAGGTGAAATTGTTCCATTATCTGAACTATTCTTCAGAGAACATCTTGATTTCACAGAGGAAGCGCAAGAAGTCTTAGATGGTGAACAAGTACCAACTGTAATGGCTGAGCTTGCAAAACAACTTGAGACTTTAGAGCCATTTGAACCAGCTGAAATAAAAAAATCTATTAAAGCAGTACAAAAAGAAACAGGAATAAAAGGTAAGCAATTATTTATGCCGATTCGTGTTGCTGTTTCAGGTCAAACACATGGCCCAGAGTTACCTAATACAATTGCATTATTAGGTAGAGATAAAGTACTAGCAAGATTAAAACGTTTCGTTTGATTTTTTTAGAATAAGAATCTATTATAAAAATGACTTAAAGGACAAGTAGTTTGGATAATGTGAAATTAGAGAGTACATGGTTGCTGAAAATGTGCCACATTATATAATCGAATGCACCTTTATTACACAAGCATAATATATTGATATTTAAATGAGTGAGCATTTTTTAATGCTAAAAAGAGTGGAACCGTGCAAAAAGGCACCTCTAGCAATTATTGTTAGAGGCGCCTTTTTGTTATCTGAGGGGGGATTTAAATGTTTAAAAGAGTCAAAGATGATATTCAAATGGTATTCGATCAAGACCCAGCAGCAAGATCTTCATTTGAAATCGTTATGACTTACTCAGGACTACATGCTATATGGAGTTATTTAATCGCGAATTGGTTTTTTAAGAAAAAAATGTACTTTATTGCAAGATCGATATCGCAAATATCTCGTTTTTTTACTGGTGTAGAAATTCATCCAGGAGCAACTATAGGTAGTAGATTGTTTATCGACCATGGTATGGGAATTGTAATAGGTGAAACATGTAACATTGGAAATAATGTGACGATATACCAAGGTGTGACACTTGGAGGGACAGGTAAAGAGCGAGGTAAGAGACACCCTGATATAGGTGATAATGTCTTAATTGCTGCTGGAGCAAAAGTACTTGGCAACATAGAAGTAGGAAGTAATGTGAACATTGGAGCGAACTCAGTCGTGTTGAAAGATGTTCCGGATTACTCAACAGTTGTTGGTATACCAGGTAGAATCGTTAAACAAGATGGATTGAAAGTCGGTAAAAACTTTAATCATACGAAGTTACCAGACCCTATATACGAACAATTAAAAGAATTAGAACGTCAACTTGAAAAGACGAAGAATGGAGAGATTGTTGATGATTACGTTATATAATACGTTAACGAGGCAAAAGGAAGAATTTATTCCCATTGAAGAAGGAAAAGTAAAAATGTATGTGTGTGGTCCAACTGTTTATAACTACATTCATATTGGAAATGCTAGAGCGACAGTTGCATTTGATGTAGTAAGAAGATATTTAGAATATCGTGGGTATGATGTTCAATACGTATCTAATTTCACTGATGTTGATGATAAGTTGATCAAGACAGCCAATGAATTAGGTGAAACTGTACCTGAAATTGCAGATCGATTTATAGAAGCATTTTATGAAGATACTGGCGCACTAAACTGTAAACGAGGCACAGCTAACCCTAGAGTTATGGATCATATGGACGATATCATTGCTTTTATAAATGTACTTGTGGAAAAAGGATATGCGTATGAAAGTGGCGGAGACGTATATTATCGTACACGACGTTTTGATGGATATGGTAAGTTAAGTCATCAATCCATAGATGATTTAAAAGTTGGTGCAAGAATTGAAACAGGTGAACAAAAAGAAGACGAATTAGATTTCACACTGTGGAAACAAGCTAAACCTGGTGAAATTAAATGGGATAGCCCATGGGGAGCAGGTAGACCAGGATGGCATATAGAATGTTCTGTAATGGCTCAAGTTCATTTAGGTGATACGATTGATATTCATGCTGGTGGAACAGACTTGCAATTCCCGCATCATGAGAATGAAATAGCACAATCTGAAGCACATAATGATAAGACGTTTGCTAATTATTGGATGCATAATGGATTTGTAAACATAAATAACGAAAAAATGAGTAAATCATTAGGAAACTTTATTTTAGTTCATGACATCATTAAAGAAATTGATCCTGATGTATTAAGATTCTTTATGGTTGGTGCACATTATAGAAACCCAATTAATTATGATTTAGATCTTGTTCAAGCAGCGAATAAAGGTTTAGAGCGAATTCGTAATAGTTATAAATCTTTAGTAGACAGAGAAAAATTCGCACTACAAGATAAAGATGAAACAAATCAATATATGGAAAGCATCAATCAAACGTTGAAAGATTTTGAAACGTATATGGATGATGATTTTAACACTGCTAATGCTATGACTGCATGGTATGATTTGAATAAATTGGCGAATAAATACTTGTTAGAAAATACGACATCAACTCAAACGATTCAACATTTTAAAGAAGTTTATCAAATTTTCAGCGATGTATTGGGCGTGCCTTTAGTTGGTAAAGAGCAAAATGAACTACTAGACGAAGAAATCGAAGCTTTAATCGAAGAACGTAATGAAGCGAGAAAAGCTAAGAACTTCCAAAGAGCTGATGAAATTAGAGATGCTTTAAAAGAACAAAATATTATTCTTGAAGATACAGCACAAGGTGTGAGGTTTAAACGTGGATAAATTAACAGTGAAAATGTTAAATCCTTTATCTTTAGCTTATATGGGAGATTCTATTTTAGACACTTATGTTAGAAAACATATTATCCTTAAAATTAAAGGCAAGCCGAATCGTCTCCATCAATTGTCAAAACAATATGTTTCAGCAAAAGGACAAGCATATGTACTTAATGTATTGATAGAAGAATCATTCTTTAATGAAGAAGAGTTAGAAATCATACAACGTGGTCGAAATGCGAAAAGTCATACTAAAGCTAAAAATACCGACATTCAAACTTATAGAAAAAGTTCGGCAATTGAAGCGGTTATTGGATATTTGTTTTTGATAGATGAAATAGAGCGTCTAGAAGAATTAGTTTATAAAATGATTGAAATTACAGAAGAAAGGGTGAGTACAAATGGATGAATCAGTTATTGTTGGTAGACATGCAGTAAAAGAAGCGATAACTTCAGGGCACACAATTAATAAAGTGCTTATTCAAGAAGGCATCAATAAGAAACAAATCGGTGAGATTTTAAAACTTGCAAAATCTGAAAAAATTGTTGTTCAGACTGTTCCTAAATCAAAAATTGATTATTTAACAGATGTTCCTCATCAAGGTATTGCGGCACAGATTGCACCGTATCCTTATAAGGAATTGGAAGATTTTATTTCAGAAACGAAAGATATTGACCACCAACCTTGTCTATTAATGTTAGATGGTTTGGAAGATCCACATAATTTAGGATCGATTATGAGAACTGCTGATGCTATCGGTATTGATGGAATTATCATACCGAAAAGAAGGTCAGTTCAATTAAATGCAACTGTAGCTAAAGCATCAACTGGTGCTATTCAACATGTTCCAGTGATTCGAGTTACGAATTTGCCACAAACAATTGAACGTCTTCAAGAAGTAGGATATTGGGTTGCAGGTACGGATGCACAGAATGCAACAGATTATCGTCAAATGGATGCTGGAATGCCACTATTGATTGTTATTGGTAGTGAAGGTGAAGGCATGAGTCGATTAGTTAAAGAAAAGTGTGATTTTTATATTAAATTACCAATGGTTGGCCATGTTAACAGCCTTAATGCATCAGTTGCAGCAAGTCTATTAATGTATGAAGTTTACCGAAAAAGGCACCCTATAGGTCAGTCGTAATGAAAGATATCTATTTAATTATCGATGGCTATAATTTAATAGGACAGTCAAACGAATTATCTTCAATTGCTCAAGTTTCTTTAGAAGAAGCAAGAGATAAACTGTTAATCACACTTATTAATTACAATACACAACATGATGGTGAAATGATTGTTGTTTTTGATGCTTATGGAGTAGAGGGTACAGAATCTATTGAAATTAAACACGGTGTAAAAGTTGTTTACACAAAAGGTAAAGAAACTGCGGACAGCTACATTGAAAAATTAACATACGAACTATATCGTAAGCACATTACACATATAACCGTCGTAACAAGTGATATGAGTGAGCAACATGCTATTTTCGGTTCAGGAGCATATAGAATTTCTTCAAGAGAAATGTGGTCAACGATTGCTAACCAAGAATCTGTAATTACGAAGCGGTTATCCGAAATAGAAACAAAAACACCTAGAAACAGGTTGGACTTACCAGATGAAGTATTAGAACAATTTGAAAAATGGCGACGAAATCACAAGTAAACTTTATTTTTTGAAGTTTGATTAAAAAGTATAGCGCTCTGTAAAATATGGTCAACACCTATGATAAGGAATGAACATCATGAATGACATATTTACAGATAAGCAACTTCTAAAATGGATTCATGCTATACAACAAGGAAATACAGAAGTGTTTAGCCAGTTGTTAAACGTTTTTGAAAAAGACATTACTAAAAGGTTGAATACTTTAAGTTTAACTCATGAAGATAAAGAAGATATCGCGCAAGTTATCAGATATAAAATATATAAACAAGTACTGACTTTTGATTGCCAACAAGATGATTCTTTTGTGCATTGTGTGAACGTTATTATTAAAAATGCTAAGATTGATTATATACGTAAAATGAAAAGCGAAAAGTATAAACTGCATACAGAGTCGCTCAGTATAGATGAAAATAAAAAAGAAGCGTATAGTTTAGTAGAGCGTATTTATGATACTAAAGCTCAGTCATTTGAAGATATGCTGTTAACAGAAAGTACACTAATATATTTAATGGAACGAAAAAAGTTAACTAAAATGGAAGAAAGCGTAGTAAAATTAACTTTGCAAGGAAGAACGAAAAAAGAAATCTCAAAAGAACTCGATGTACCTGTGAAACATATATATAACGCACAATACCGATTAAAAAAGAAGTTCAATAGAGCTGAAATTAATTCAGCACTGTTTGACAATTAGGTGTTTTGTTTTGTATATTAATCTAGGATTAGAATGAATTAGGTGATAAGATGAGAAAAGTCCCTTTAAATTGCGAAAAATGCGGAGCTAGGAATTATACAGTCCCCAAAAAAGATACAGATAACCGTTTAGAGCTAAAAAAGTTTTGTAAAACTTGTAATACGCATACATTGCATAAAGAATCCATCTAAAAGGAGGAAAATCAATGGCTAAAAAAGAAAACTTCTTTCAAGGCGTAAAATCAGAAATGCAGAAAACAAGTTGGCCAACAGGCAAAGAACTTGTTAAATATACAACAATAGTAGTGTGCACAGTAATCTTTTTCTTAATCTTTTTCTATGCACTAGATTTAGGAATTACAGAATTAATTAATTTGATTAGATAGTAAGGAGTGGCAAAATGTCAGAAGATACAGGCGCTAAACGATGGTACGCAGTCCACACTTATTCAGGTTATGAAAACAAAGTAAAAACTAACCTTGAAAAACGTGTTGATACAATGAACATGCAAGAACAAATCTTTAGAGTTGTAATTCCAGAAGAGGAAGAAACTTCTATTAAAGATGGTAAAGCCAAAACACAAATTAAGAAGACATTTCCAGGTTATGTATTAGTAGAACTAATTATGACGGATGAATCATGGTATATTGTTAGAAATACACCAGGTGTTACAGGATTTGTTGGGTCTGCTGGTGCAGGTTCTAAACCTAACCCATTGTTACATGATGAAGCGAAATTCATTTTAAAACAAATGGGTATGTCAGAAAAAACAGTCGATGTTGAAGTTGAACTAGGAGAACAAGTTCGTGTAACAAGCGGTCCATTCAATAACCAAGTTGGCGAAATAAAAGAAATAGATGTTGAAAAGTATAAACTAACTGTACTTGTTGACATGTTCGGTAGAGAAACGCCGGTTGAAGTAGAATTCGACCAAATTGAAAAGTTGTAAAAAAACACTTGAAATTCCTAATTTTCAATGTTATTATTTAAAGGTCGCGCTCGGACTATGCGCAACCATTTCATTATGAAATGAAGAGTGGGAGGGTAAAATATCATTACCCCATGACCACATCACGATATCAAGGAGGTGCACATCGTGGCTAAAAAAGTAGTTAAAGTAGTTAAATTGCAAATTCCTGCAGGTAAAGCAAACCCAGCACCACCAGTTGGTCCTGCATTAGGTCAAGCCGGTGTGAATATTATGGGATTCTGTAAAGAATTCAACGCTCGTACACAAGAGCAAGCAGGTTTAATCATTCCAGTTGAAATTACAGTATTTGAAGATCGTTCATTTACTTTCATCACTAAGACACCACCTGCAGCAGTATTACTTAAAAAAGCAGCTAAAGTAGAAAAAGGTTCAGGTGAACCTAACAAAACTAAAGTTGCAACAGTAACTCAAGATCAAGTACGTGAAATTGCTAACACTAAAATGCCTGACTTAAACGCGGCATCTGAAGAAGCAGCTATGCGTATCGTTGAAGGTACTGCACGTAGCATGGGTATTGTCGTAGAATAATTAAGTATTGAAGTTTAAGCAGGCGGCTATTTCGCTGTCTGCTATTGCATTGTCTTGATGGCAATGCACGTGGGAGGTAACATTCCGCTAAAACCACTAAAGGAGGAAAAACAATATGGCTAAAAAAGGTAAAAAGTATCAAGAAGCAATTGCTAAAGTTGATCGTACTTCAGCTTACGCTGTAGAAGAAGCAATCAAATTAGCAAAAGAAACAAGTACTGTTAACTTTGATGCATCTGTTGAAGTTGCATTTCGTTTAGGTATTGATACTCGTAAAAATGACCAACAAATCCGTGGTGCTGTAGTATTACCACACGGTACTGGTAAAACTCAACGTGTATTAGTATTCGCTAAAGGCGATAAAATCAAAGAAGCAGAAGAAGCTGGAGCAGATTATGTAGGTGAAGAGTACATTAATAAAATCAACCAAGGTTGGTTTGACTTTGATGTAATCGTTGCTACACCTGATATGATGGGTGAAGTTGGTAAACTTGGTCGTGTATTAGGACCTAAAGGTTTAATGCCAAACCCTAAAACTGGTACAGTTACTATGGATATCAAAAAAGCAGTAGCAGAAATTAAAGCAGGTAAAGTAGAATACCGTGCTGAAAAATCTGGTATTGTTCATGCTTCTATTGGTAAAGTATCATTTGATGAACAACAATTAGTTGATAACTTCAAAACAATTCAAGATACATTAACAAAAGCTAAACCAGCATCATCTAAAGGTACTTACTTCAAGTCTGTTGCTGTTACAACAACAATGGGCCCTGGTATCAAAGTTGATACTTCTAGCTTTAAATTATAATATAAATATATTGACTTCACGTCCAAAACGCGTTATAGTTTTGGATGTGTAATATTTAACCTAAGACAGTAGGAGTTCATTTTTGGACTTAAAAGTTAATCCTACCGAGGCCTAAATTGACTTGAACGTATAAATTTCAAGCACTTTTTGCCCTGGGTAAAAAGTGCTTTTTTGTTGAGATACCTCATCATAAAAGCACGTGATAAATAATATGGAGGTGTAAAGATGTCTAACTCAAAAATCGTTGAAGTGAAACAACAAAAAGTTGATTTAATTACTGAACAATTTAAAAATTCTGTTTCAACAATTGTTGTGGATTACCGTGGTTTAACAGTTGCACAAGTTACTGAATTACGTAAACAATTACGTGAAGCTGGAATCGAATATAAAGTTTACAAAAATACTTTAGTTCGTCGTGCTGCTGAAGCTGCTGGAATCGAAGGTTTAGAAGAATCATTAACTGGTCCTAACGCAATTGCTTTTTCAAATGAAGAAGTAGTTGAACCAGCGAAAATTCTTGCTGATTTCGCTAAACAAAACGAAGCTTTAGAAATCAAAGCAGGTGTTATTGAAGGACAAGTTGTTACTGCAGAAGAAGTTAACACAATCGGTTCATTACCATCAAAAGATGGTCTTGTATCAATGTTACTATCTGTATTACAAGCTCCAGTTCGTAACTTTGCTTATGCAGTTAAAGCTGTTGGAGAACAAAAAGAAGAAAGTGCTGAATAATTCAGCAACAAATAAAATTAATTAATGGAGGATATATATCATGTCTAATGAAAAAATTATCGAAGCAATTAAAGAAATGTCAGTATTAGAATTAAATGACTTAGTAAAAGCTATTGAAGAAGAATTTGGTGTAACAGCAGCAGCTCCTGTAGCAGCAGCTGGCGCAGCTGGTGGAGACGCAGCAGCTGAACAAACTGAATTTGACGTTGAATTAACTTCAGCTGGAGATTCAAAAATTAAAGTTGTTAAAGCAGTTAAAGAAGTAACTGGTTTAGGCTTAAAAGAAGCTAAAGAAATCGTAGACAACGCTCCTAAAGTTGTTAAAGAAGGATTATCTAAAGAAGACGCTGAAGCTTTAAAAGAAAAATTAGAAGAAGTTGGCGCATCTGTAGAAGTAAAATAATTTCTGTATTAAATCAAAAACCCGTTATTATCATGATAACGGGTTTTTCTTTACTCATTAAATGCGATAAAGAGGTGGCGTAATGAGTCATTATTTTGATAATGATCCAAATGTGAAGTCGGAACGAGAAAATTTCGATTATTTCTATCGCGACAACAAACTCTCACTTCAAACGGATCATGGTGTATTTTCGAAAGGGAAAATAGATTTTGGATCTGATTTGTTGATTTCTACTTTTTTAAATGCAAATCCCCCTGGTCCTAAAAAGAAAATATTGGATGTAGGTTGTGGTTATGGCCCGATAGGTTTAATGTGTGCAAAAGTACTTCCATACAGCGAAATAACGTTAGTGGATGTTAATGAACGTGCATTAGATTTAGCGAAAGATAACCAGAAATCTAATAAAATAAGTAATGCAAATATACAAGTTAGTAATTGTTTAGATGCTGTCTTAGATTTAAAATTCGATTGTGTATTAACAAATCCTCCAATAAGAGCTGGAAAAGAAATTGTGCATCAAATACTTGAACAAAGTAATGACGTATTATCTAGTGGTGGAGAGCTTTGGGTCGTAATTCAAAAGAAACAAGGCATGCCTTCTGCAAAGAAGAAAATGCAAGATCTTTATGGTAATGCAGAAACAATAGAAAAAAGCAAGGGTTATTACATTTTAAAAAGTGTAAAAGCTTGATTTTGCTGTTTTGTTCTGATATAGTAATAGAATGTTAAAAATTATATTCAATAAGTGTGTACTTTTGCGTCGCCCTTAATTGAATGTTAGGAATAAGTCGTACGAAATAGAAAATGGAATCATTGACTTTCCGTTTTCTTTTTGTCTTATTATATTTATTTTGTAAGACGCAAAGTTATATTCACAATATTTGAGGGGTGAATCTGTTGACAGGTCAACTTATCCAGTATGGAAGACATCGTGTTCGTAGAAGTTATGCGAGAATTTCCGAGATTTTAGAACTACCTAACTTAATCGAGATTCAAACGAAATCATATGAATGGTTTCTTAAAGAAGGTTTACTTGAAATGTTCCGAGACATTTCTCCAATTGATGACTTTACAGGTAACCTATCTTTAGAATTCGTAGATTACCGTTTAGGTGAACCGAAGTATGATTTAGAGGAGTCTAAAAACCGTGATGCGACATATGCTGCGCCATTGCGTGTTAAAGTCCGTTTAATCAATAAAGAAACAGGCGAAGTAAAAGACCAAGAAGTATTTATGGGTGATTTCCCATTAATGACTGACACAGGTACTTTTGTTATTAATGGTGCAGAACGTGTTATTGTATCTCAACTTGTACGTTCACCTTCCGTTTATTTCAATGAAAAAGTTGATAAAAACGGTAAAGTGAGTTTTGGAACTACTGTAATTCCTAACCGTGGTGCATGGTTAGAGTATGAAACAGATGCAAAAGATGTTCCTTACGTAAGAATAGACAGAACTCGTAAATTACCAATCACAGTATTAGTCCGTGCATTAGGCTTCTCATCAGATCAAGAAATCATTGATTTACTTGGTGACAATGAATACCTAAGAAATGCTTTGAACAAAGATAATACTGAAACAACGGATCAAGCATTGCTTGAAATCTATGAGCGTTTACGTCCAGGAGAACCACCAACAGTAGAAAACGCTAAAAGTTTATTATATTCACGTTTCTTCGACCCAAAACGTTATGACTTAGCAAGCGTTGGTCGTTATAAAATGAACAAAAAATTACACCTTAAACATCGTTTATTCAATCAAACTTTAGCTGAGCCTATTGTTGATGTTGAAACAGGTGAAATTGCAGCTGAAGAAGGTACTGTACTAGATCGTCGTAACTTAGATAAAATTATCGACGTTTTAGAATCTAACGCTAATATTCATGTATATGAGTTAAATAGCGGTGTATTAGATGAACCAGTTGAAGTACAAGCTGTTAAAATATATATTCCTGGTGATGAAGAAAAACGTACAACAACAGTAATCGGTAATGCATTCCCTGATGAAGCTGTTAAGTGTATTACGCCAGCAGATATAATTTCTTCATTATCATATTTCTTTAACTTGTTACATGGTGTAGGTTATACAGATGATATTGACCACTTAGGTAACCGTCGTTTACGTTCAGTAGGCGAATTATTACAAAACCAATTCAGAATTGGTTTATCACGTATGGAACGTGTAGTACGTGAACGTATGTCAATTCAAGATACTGATTCAATCACACCTCAACAATTAATAAATATTCGTCCAGTAATTGCATCTATTAAAGAATTCTTTGGTAGCTCTCAATTATCACAATTCATGGACCAAGCAAACCCATTAGCTGAGTTGACGCATAAACGTCGTCTATCAGCTCTTGGACCCGGCGGTTTAACTCGTGAACGTGCTGGTATGGAAGTACGTGACGTTCACTACTCTCACTATGGTCGTATGTGTCCTATCGAGACACCTGAGGGACCAAACATTGGTTTAATTAACTCTTTATCAAGTTATGCGAGAGTAAATGAATTTGGATTTATTGAAACACCTTATCGTAAGGTTAATATAGAAACAAACCAAGTTACTGACAGAATTGACTATTTAACAGCTGACGAAGAAGATAGTTATGTTGTTGCGCAAGCAAACTCAGTATTAGATGAAACTGGTAAATTCGTTGATGATGAAGTACTTTGTCGTTTCCGTGGGGATAATACTACGAAACCGAAAGAACGTATGGATTACATGGACGTTTCACCTAAACAAGTTGTTTCTGCTGCGACAGCATGTATTCCTTTCTTAGAAAACGATGACTCTAACCGTGCGCTTATGGGTGCAAACATGCAACGTCAAGCAGTACCTTTAATGAATCCAGAAGCACCATTTGTTGGTACTGGTATGGAACACGTAACTGCTCGTGACTCCGGTGCAGCTGTTGTTGCGAAATACAAAGGTAGAGTTGAACACGTTGAAGCTAAAGAAATTCTTGTTAGACGTATTGTTGAAGAAAATGGTAAAGAAATTGAAACGGAATTAGACCGTTATCCATTATCTAAATTCAAACGTAGTAACTCTGGTACTTGTTATAACCAACGTCCAATTATTGCTAGTGGCGATATCGTTACTAAAGGTGAAATTTTAGCTGATGGTCCTTCAATGGAACTAGGTGAAATGGCACTTGGTCGTAACGTAGTTGTTGGTTTCATGACTTGGGATGGTTATAACTACGAGGATGCTGTAATCATGAGTGAACGTTTAGTTAAAGATGACGTTTACACTTCAATTCACGTTGAAGAATATGAATCAGAGGCTCGTGATACTAAATTAGGACCTGAAGAAATTACACGTGATATTCCAAACGTTTCTGACAATGCACTTAAAAACTTAGACGATCGAGGTATTATCTATGTTGGTGCAGAAGTTAAAGACGGAGATATTCTGGTGGGTAAAGTAACGCCTAAAGGTGTAACAGAACTAACTGCTGAAGAAAGATTATTACATGCAATCTTTGGTGAAAAAGCTCGTGAAGTTCGTGATACTTCATTACGTGTACCTCATGGTGCAGGTGGTATTGTATTAGATGTTAAAGTGTTCAATAGAGAAGAAGGCGATGATTCATTATCTCCTGGTGTTAACCAATTAGTACGTGTATACATCGTTCAAAAACGTAAAATACATGTCGGAGATAAAATGTGTGGTCGACATGGTAACAAAGGTGTTATTTCTCGTATCTTACCTGAAGAAGATATGCCTTATTTACCAGACGGAACACCAATTGATATCATGTTAAACCCATTAGGTGTACCTTCTCGTATGAATATCGGACAAGTGTTAGAACTTCATCTTGGAATGGCAGCTAAGAATTTAGGTATTCATGTTGCTTCACCAGTATTTGATGGTGCAAACGATGATGATGTTTGGTCAACTATTGAAGAAGCAGGTATGGCTCGTGATGGTAAAACTGTACTTTACGATGGTCGTACTGGTGAACCGTTTGACAACCGTGTATCTGTAGGTGTTATGTATATGCTTAAACTTGCACACATGGTAGATGACAAATTACACGCACGTTCTACTGGACCATACTCACTAGTTACACAACAACCACTTGGCGGTAAAGCTCAGTTTGGTGGACAACGTTTTGGTGAGATGGAGGTATGGGCACTTGAAGCATATGGTGCTGCATATACTTTACAAGAGATTTTAACTTATAAATCTGATGATACTGTAGGTCGTGTTAAAACTTATGAATCCATTGTTAAAGGTGAAAACATCCCTAAACCGGGTGTTCCTGAATCGTTCCGCGTATTAATGAAAGAATTACAAAGTTTAGGTCTAGACGTTAAAGTTATGGACGAACATGATAATGAAATCGAAATGCGTGATTTAGAAGATGAAGATATGATGGACAAAAAAGTTGATTTAGGTGTTTCACAAGATGCAGCAATAGAAGGACAACAAGTAACTGATTAAAAGTTAATAAAGCGCATTTGGTATTACCTTTGCGCTTTTCATTTGTTATACATTATCAATCAACCGGCACAACTAATTTAAATTGAAGGAGGTAGGCTCCTTGATTGATGTAAATAATTTCCATTACATGAAAATAGGACTTGCTTCACCTGAAAAGATTCGTTCTTGGTCATTTGGTGAAGTGAAGAAACCAGAAACAATTAACTACCGTACGTTAAAACCTGAAAGAGATGGTTTATTCTGTGAGAAAATTTTTGGTCCAACTAAGGACTGGGAATGTAGTTGTGGTAAATATAAAAGAGTACGTTATAAAGGCATGGTTTGTGACAGATGTGGTGTAGAAGTTACTAAATCAAAAGTGCGTCGTGAAAGAATGGGGCACATTGAATTAGCAGCACCAGTTTCTCATATTTGGTACTTCAAAGGTATCCCTAGTCGTATGGGACTATTACTTGATATGTCACCACGTTCACTTGAAGAAGTTATATATTTTGCTTCTTATACAGTAATTGATCCAGGTCCAACTGGATTAGATAAGAAACAACTATTAACTGAAGGTGAATTCCGTGAATACTACGATAAATATCCTGGTAAATTTACAGCAAAAATGGGTGCAGAAGCCATTCGTGATTTACTAAATGATATTGATTTAGAAAAAGAACTGAAAGTGTTACGTGAAGAATTAGAATCAGCAACTGGACAAAGATTAACTAGAGCAATCAAACGTTTAGAAGTTGTTGAATCATTCCGTCACTCTGGCAATGATCCATCATGGATGATTTTAGATGTGTTACCAATTATCCCACCTGAAATTCGTCCAATGGTTCAATTAGATGGTGGCCGTTTTGCTACAAGTGATTTAAATGATTTATACCGTCGTGTCATCAACCGTAATAATCGTTTGAAACGTTTATTAGACTTAGGTGCACCTGGTATTATCGTACAAAATGAAAAACGTATGTTACAAGAAGCTGTAGATGCGTTAATCGACAATGGTCGTCGTGGTCGTCCTGTTACAGGTCCGGGTAACCGTCCGTTGAAATCACTATCACATATGTTAAAAGGTAAACAAGGTCGTTTCCGTCAAAACTTACTAGGTAAACGTGTTGACTATTCAGGTCGTTCGGTTATCGTAGTAGGACCAAGTCTTAAAATGTACCAATGTGGTTTACCAAAAGAAATGGCGCTTGAATTGTTCAAACCTTTCATTATGAAAGAACTTGTTGAACATGAAATCGCTACTAACATCAAAAATGCAAAAGGTAAAATCGAAAGAATGGAAGAAGAAGTTTGGGACGTACTTGAAGATGTTATTAAAGAACATCCAGTATTACTAAACCGTGCACCAACACTTCACCGTTTAGGTATTCAAGCATTTGAACCTACATTGGTAGAAGGTCGTGCGATTAGACTTCATCCACTTGTTACAACAGCTTATAACGCTGACTTTGATGGTGACCAAATGGCTGTCCATGTTCCATTATCAAAAGAAGCACAAGCAGAAGCTCGTATGTTAATGCTTGCGGCACAAAACATCTTAAACCCTAAAGATGGTAAACCAGTTGTTACACCTTCTCAAGATATGGTATTAGGTAACTATTACTTAACTCTAGAGCGTAAAGGTGCAATAGGAGCTGGAGATATCTTTAGTGAAACAGATGAAGTTATTAAAGCTTATGTAAATGGATATGTACATTTACATTCTCGTATAGCTGTTCATGCAAGATCATTAAAGAACCCAACATTTACTGAAGAACAAAATAGCAAATTATTAATTACATCTGTTGGTAAAGTTATCTTTAATGAAATTATGCCGGAATCATTCCCTTATATAAATGAACCGACTAATTTCAATTTAGAAAAATCAACACCAGATAAATACTTTGTTTCACCTACTGATATTCCAGAAGGTGGCTTGATTGAATACCTAGAAGATGTTGAACTTGTTAAACCATTCAACAAAAAATTCTTAGGTCAAATCATTGCTGAAATCTTCAATAAATTCCATATTACAGATACTTCAATGATGCTAGATAAGATGAAGGATTTAGGATTTAAATACTCATCTCGTGCTGGTATTACAGTTGGTGTTTCTGATATTGTGGTTCTTCCTGAGAAACAAGAAATTATCGGAGAAGCAGAAATTAAAGTAGATAAAGTACAAAAACAATTCAGCCGTGGTTTAATTACTGAAAGCGAACGTTATGCAGCTGTTATTGAGATTTGGACTAGAGCGAAAGATGATATTCAAGCTAAATTAATGATGTCATTAGATAGTTTAAACCCAATCTTTATGATGAGTGATTCAGGAGCGCGTGGTAACGCATCTAACTTTACTCAGTTAGCTGGTATGCGTGGTTTGATGGCCAATCCATCTGGCAGAATTATTGAGTTACCTATTAAATCTTCATTCCGTGAAGGTTTAACAGTACTTGAATACTTCATCTCTACTCACGGTGCTCGTAAAGGTCTTGCCGATACAGCGCTGAAAACTGCCGATTCAGGTTACTTAACACGTCGTCTAGTTGACGTAGCACAAGATGTTATCGTTAGAGAAGAAGATTGTGGTACTGACCGAGGATTACTAGTTTCTGATATAAGAGAAGGTTCAGAACTAATTGAACCATTTATTGAACGTATAGAAGGTCGTTACTCTAAAGAAACGTTACGTCATCCTGAAACGGACGAAGTAATTATTAAAGTGAACGAACTTATTACAGCAGAAATTGCTAAAATAATCGTTGATGCTGGTATTACTGAAATGCATATCCGTTCAGCATTTACTTGTAACACACGTCATGGTGTATGTGAAAAATGTTATGGTAAGAACTTAGCAACTGGTGAACAAGTTGAAGTTGGTGAAGCAGTTGGTACAATTGCTGCACAATCAATCGGTGAACCAGGTACTCAGCTTACAATGCGTACATTCCATACCGGCGGTGTTGCAGGAGCCGATATTACTCAAGGTTTACCTCGTATTCAAGAGTTATTTGAAGCGCGTAATCCTAAAGGTCAAGCGGTAATTTCTGAAATTAACGGTGAAGTAACTGAAATAACAATCGTTAAAGATCGTCAACAAGAAATTAAAGTTAAAGGCGAAAATGAAATCCGTACTTATAACGCTCCTGGTACTTCTCGACTTAAAGTTGAAGAAGGACAATACGTTGAACGTGGTGAAGTAATGACTGAAGGTTCAATTGAGCCTAAAGGATTATTAGCAGTTGCAGGCTTAAATGCTACTCAAAAATATCTACTTAAAGAAGTTCAAAAAGTTTACCGTATGCAAGGTGTTGAAATTTCAGATAAACACGTTGAAGTTATGGTTAGACAAATGCTTCGTAAAGTTAGAATTATTGAAGCAGGGGATACTAAATTATTACCAGGTGCATTAGTTGATATTCATACATTCACTGATGCTAACAGAGAAGTATTTGCTACGCGTAAGCGTCCAGCAACTGCAAAACCTGTATTACTTGGTATTACTAAAGCATCTCTAGAAACAGAAAGTTTCTTATCTGCAGCTTCATTCCAAGAAACAACAAGAGTTCTTACAGATGCTGCTATTAAAGGTAAGCGTGATAACTTACTTGGACTTAAAGAAAATGTTATCATCGGTAAATTAATTCCTGCTGGTACAGGTATGAGAAGATATACTGGTGTTGACTTTGAAAAAGTTGAAAAGAAAGTTTCACCTGAAGAACCAGTCGTTACTGACTAATATATATAGGCTGTTCTAGGTGTCTAGAACAGCTTATATTTTATTATAAAAACGGCATGAAATATATTGACTTTAAAACTGTACGATGTTATTATTGTTAAGGTTGATGAAAGCAGACGCTTTGGAGGATATCAAATGTCTAATGAAAAAGCCTTAAGCTTAAATCAAGACAGTTATGTCATTGGTTTAAAACAAACCACTAAAGCATTATTGAAGCATGAGGTACGTAAAGTAATTATTGCTCAAGATGTCAATATTCATATTTTGTCTAGGGTGTTAACTTTAGCATTTGAGACAGGCGTTCCGTTAAGTTATAGTCCTAGTAGACAAGAACTTGGATCGCACTATGGAATAGAAGTTAATGCGACAGTTGTTGCATTGCTTAAATAAATTTGTAAGCTGTGCTTACTATTTTTATTTGCCTTAAAATGAACCACCTGGATGTGTGGAATTAAGAAATGAAGAGAGGAGGACATTAAAGATGCCTACTATTAACCAATTAGTACGTAAACCTCGTACTAGTAAATCACAAAAATCAAACTCACCAGCGTTAAACAGAGGTTACAATAGCATGAAGAAAAAAATGACTACTGTATACTCTCCACAAAAACGTGGTGTTTGTACGCGTGTGGGAACTATGACACCTAAAAAACCTAACTCAGCTTTACGTAAATATGCTCGTGTTCGTTTATCAAACAACATCGAAGTTAACGCGTATATCCCTGGTATCGGCCATAACTTACAAGAACACAGTGTTGTACTTATTCGTGGTGGACGTGTAAAAGACTTGCCTGGTGTGCGTTATCATATCGTACGTGGTGCTTTAGATACTTCTGGTGTTGACGGTCGTATGCAAAGCCGTTCACTTTATGGTGCTAAAAAACCAAAAGCTGCAAAAAAATAATCTAACGTTAAATTTCTGTAAATAACAGTTTTTTAAATGACGATAAATCAAATAAACTTTATAATAAGGAAGGAGGATTACGATTATGCCTCGTAAAGGTCCAGTTGCAAAAAGAGATGTATTACCAGATCCAATTCACAACTCAAAATTAGTAACAAAATTAATCAACAAAATCATGCTTGATGGTAAACGTGGTACTGCTCAAAGAATTCTTTATTCAGCATTTGAACTTGTTCAAGAACGTTCAGGTAAAGATGCAATCGAAGTATTCGATGAAGCTATCAGCAACATCATGCCTGTACTTGAAGTTAAAGCTCGCCGTGTAGGTGGTTCAAACTATCAAGTACCTGTTGAAGTACGTCCAGAGCGTCGTACAACTTTAGGTTTACGTTGGTTAGTTAACTATGCTCGTCTTCGTGGTGAAAAAACTATGGAAGAGCGTTTAGCTAATGAAATCTTAGATGCTGCCAACAATACTGGTGGCGCAGTTAAGAAACGTGAAGATACTCACAAAATGGCAGAAGCTAACAAAGCATTTGCTCATTACCGTTGGTAAGATAGAACTTAGGACCCTAAGCGTTAAAATCATAAAGATTCCTTTTTTAAGGTCATCTCTAGTTTTTTAAACACTTAGGGTATCAAAGTATCTATACGAACAACAACCAAATATCCAATATTTTGGAAGGAGTAAGAATACTATGGCAAGAGATTTTTCTTTGAAAAACACTCGTAATATCGGTATCATGGCACACATCGATGCTGGTAAAACAACGACTACTGAACGTATTCTTTATTACACAGGCCGTATCCATAAAATTGGTGAAACACATGAAGGTGCTTCACAAATGGACTGGATGGAACAAGAGCAAGAGCGTGGTATTACAATCACTTCTGCTGCGACTACTGCACAATGGGATGGTCACCGTGTAAACATCATCGATACACCAGGACACGTAGACTTCACTGTTGAAGTTGAACGTTCATTACGTGTACTTGATGGTGCAGTAACTGTACTTGATGCACAATCAGGTGTTGAACCTCAAACTGAAACAGTTTGGCGTCAAGCTACAACTTACGGAGTACCACGTATTGTATTCATTAATAAAATGGATAAAATGGGTGCGAACTTTGAATATTCAGTTGGTACATTACATGATCGTTTGCAAGCAAATGCTCACCCAATTCAATTACCAATCGGTGCGGAAGATGATTTCAGCGCTATTATTGATTTAGTAGAAATGAAATGTTTCCAATACAATAACGATTTAGGTACTGAAATTGAAGAAGTTGAAATTCCTGAATCTCATAAGCAACAAGCTGAAGAAGCTCGTGAAGCTTTAATTGAAGCTGTAGCTGAATCAAATGACGAATTAATGGAAAAATATTTAGGTGGAGAAGAAATTTCAATCGAAGAGCTTAAAGCGGCTATCCGTAAAGCTACTTGTGACGTTGAATTCTACCCAGTACTTTGTGGTACTGCATTCAAAAACAAAGGTGTTCAATTAATGTTGAACTCAGTTATTGATTACCTACCATCTCCATTAGATGTTAAACCAATTGTTGGACATAGAGCTGACGATGACGATGAAGAAGTAATTGCTAAACCTGATGACTCAGCACCTTTTGCTGCATTAGCGTTCAAAGTAATGACTGACCCATTCGTAGGTAAATTAACATTCTTCCGTGTTTATTCAGGTACAATGGAATCAGGTTCATACGTAAGAAACTCTACTAAAGGTAAACGTGAACGTGTAGGTCGTATCCTACAAATGCACGCTAACTCTCGTGAAGAGATTTCTACTGTATATTCTGGTGACATTGCTGGTGCTGTAGGTCTTAAAGATACTGCAACTGGTGATACTTTATGTGATGAAAAAGATAACATTATCTTAGAATCAATGGAATTCCCAGAACCAGTTATCCACTTGTCAGTTGAACCTAAATCTAAAGCTGACCAAGATAAAATGACTAACGCGTTAGTTAAATTACAAGAAGAAGACCCAACATTCCATGCACACACTGACCATGAAACTGGACAAGTTATCATCGGTGGTATGGGTGAATTACATCTTGATATCTTAGTAGACCGTATGAAACGTGAATTCAAAGTTGAGTGTACTGTTGGTGCGCCAATGGTATCTTACCGTGAAACGTTCAAAACACCTGCTCAAGTACAAGGTAAATTCTCTCGTCAATCAGGTGGACGTGGACAATATGGTGATGTTCATATCGAATTTACACCTAACGAACAAGGTGGCGGTTTCGAATTCGAAAACGCTGTTGTCGGTGGTGTAGTTCCTCGTGAATACATTCCATCAGTTGAAGCTGGTCTTAAAGATGCTATGGAAAACGGTGTATTAGCTGGTTATCCATTAGTTGATGTTAAAGCTAAACTTTATGACGGTTCATACCATGATGTCGATTCATCAGAAATGGCCTTCAAAGTAGCAGCATCATTAGCACTTAGAGAAGCAGCTAAAAAATGTGATCCAGTAATCTTAGAGC
The DNA here is from genome assembly GCF_022386495.1 of Mammaliicoccus sp. H-M34. Taxonomy (NCBI): domain Bacteria; kingdom Bacillati; phylum Bacillota; class Bacilli; order Caryophanales; family Staphylococcaceae; genus Mammaliicoccus; species Mammaliicoccus sp. H-M34. Next base: position 36,104 of record NZ_JAJNIK010000011.1, on the reverse strand, counting down.
CAATGATGAAAGTTGAAATCGTTATGCCTGAAGAGTACATGGGTGACATTATGGGTGACGTAACAAGTCGTCGTGGACGTGTTGAAGGTATGGAAGCACGCGGTAACGCTCAAGTTGTTCGTGCATTTGTTCCACTTTCAGAAATGTTCGGTTACGCTACAAACTTACGTTCTAACACTCAAGGTCGTGGTACTTATACTATGGTATTTGATCACTACGAAGAAGTTCCTAAATCAATTTCAGAAGAAATTATCAAGAAAAACAAAGGTGAATAATAAATTCGCTTTAATAAATTGATTTTTTCATCAAAATGATTTATAAAGTAAATATATGTATCCTCATGATGGTGAGTAACCATCATGAGGCTTAAATAAAAAATAATTTTAATATGAATAGGAGAGATTTCATAATGGCTAAAGAAAAATTTGATCGCTCAAAAACACATGCCAATATTGGTACTATCGGTCACGTTGACCATGGTAAAACTACTTTAACAGCTGCAATCGCAACTGTATTATCAAAACGTTCTGGTGACGGAGAAGCTCGTTCTTACGACCAAATCGATAACGCTCCAGAAGAAAAAGAACGTGGTATTACAATTAATACTTCACACATCGAATATGAAACTGAAAAACGTCACTATGCTCACGTTGACTGCCCAGGACACGCTGACTATGTTAAAAACATGATCACTGGTGCTGCTCAAATGGACGGCGGTATCTTAGTAGTATCTGCTGCTGACGGCCCAATGCCTCAAACTCGTGAACACATTCTTTTATCACGTAACGTAGGTGTTCCTGCATTAGTAGTATTCTTAAACAAAGTTGACATGGTTGACGATGAAGAATTATTAGAATTAGTTGAAATGGAAGTTCGTGACTTATTATCTGAATATGACTTCCCTGGCGACGATGTTCCTGTAATCGCTGGTTCAGCATTAAAAGCTTTAGAAGGCGACGAAGCTTATGAAGACAAAATCATGGAATTAATGGAAGCTGTAGATACTTTCATTCCAACTCCAGAACGTGATTCTGACAAACCATTCATGATGCCAGTTGAGGACGTATTCTCAATCACTGGTCGTGGTACTGTTGCTACAGGCCGTGTTGAACGTGGTCAAATCAAAGTTGGTGAAGAGATTGAAATCATCGGTTTAACTGAAGAATCTTCTAAAACAACTGTAACTGGTGTTGAAATGTTCCGTAAATTATTAGACTTCGCTGAAGCTGGAGATAACATCGGTGCATTATTACGTGGTGTTGCTCGTGAAGACGTTAACCGTGGTCAAGTATTAGCTAAACCAGGTTCAATCACTCCTCACACTAAATTCAAAGCGGAAGTTTATGTATTATCAAAAGAAGAAGGTGGACGTCATACTCCATTCTTCACGAACTACCGCCCACAATTCTATTTCCGTACAACTGACGTAACTGGTGTAGTAAACTTACCAGAAGGCATTGAAATGGTTATGCCTGGCGACAACGTTGAAATGGACGTTGAATTAATTTCACCAATCGCTATTGAAGACGGTACTCGTTTCTCAATTCGTGAAGGTGGACGTACAGTTGGATCAGGCGTTGTTACAATCATCGAAGCTTAATTTTCGATATTGAACACGATTGATTAAACTAATAAAATAGAAAGAGCTATCATGCTCTTTCTCAAAAAAAACCTCCCAATCCGTTAGTATTAACTTCCGGTTTGGGAGGTTTTTTAATATTTATTTTACTAAGTCCGAACTATGTTCAATTATTGATAAAAATAGCTTCACACTGTTTTGTAGTGATTGCTCATCCAAATCGAATTTTGGATGGTGATGTGGATAATTAGCTTTAAGTGCTTCGTTTCCGACACCTGTAAAGAAATAAGTGCCAGGTACATGTTGTAAGAAATAACCTACATCTTCTCCTCCAAGTGAGGGTGGGAAATCGAATGCTTCTTCAATTGTATCAATTTCTGATGCAAGACTTTTAACCCATTCTGTTTCTTTTACGTGATTAACAACTGGAGGATAACCATCATGATAATTCAAATGGCATTTTACGCCATAACTTGATTCAATACCGTTTAAAATGCCGTTTAAACGTTCTTTAATTTGATCTTTCACAGTAGGTAAGTATGTTCTGATTGTACCAGTAAGTTGTACTGTATCAGCTATAACATTGAATGCATTACCACCTTTAAATGTACCAAATGTTACAACAGCAGATTCTAATGGATCTATCGTTCTAGAGACAATACTTTGTGCTTGAACGATAAGTGAAGATGCAGCAACGATAGGGTCTTTAGCTAATTGAGGCATTGCTCCGTGGCCACCTGAACCTTGGATATCTATTTCAAATGAATCAGCTGCAGCATATGCTGGTCCTGAACAAAAGCCAACTTTATTTGCTTCTATATGACTTGCTGTATGTGTACCAAAAACATAATCGACACCATCAAGTGCGCCAGCTGCTACCATAGATTTTGCTCCTCCTGGAAGTGATTCTTCGGCATGTTGATGGATTAAGACGACATTGCCATGAATTTCAGCTTCGTGTTGTTTTAGGATTTTAGCTGTAATTAATAAGCTTGCTGTGTGAGCATCATGACCACATGCATGCATAACACCATCCACTGTAGATTTATAAGGTACATCTTTCTCATCTTGAATTGGCAAAGCATCAAAGTCAGCTCTTAAAGCAATCGTAGGTCCCGCATTACCGCCTTTAATATAACCTAGGAGCCCATTACCACCTACATCTTTTTTAACTTCTATACCTAAATTCTCAAGGTAATCAGCTATATATTTTTTTGTATTTTCTTCTTGGAAAGATAGTTCTGGGTTTTGATGCAAATGTCTTCTGATATCTATTAATTCATCCATATATTGATTAACTTCAGTCGTTAAATTCATTATTATAATTCCTTTCCATAAACTTAAATGTAGTTAATAAGAATATTCGAACAGCGTTGATTAGTCCTTGCTCATCTATATCAAATTTCGGATGATGATGTGGATAATCCGCTTTGAAATGTTCATTTCTTGTTCCTGTATAGAAAAATGCACCAGGTACACGTTGCTGATAATAAGAAAAATCTTCTCCACCTAAACTTGCTTCTAATTCAACTAATTCTTGAACACTAGCTATTTCTTTAGTAGCTTCTAATATTAGGTCTGTTTCTTTTTCAGTATTTATAACAGGTGGGTAACCTTTACTGTATTTTAAATCGTAAGTGACATCTGTAGAAGTAGCGATACCTTCTAGTACTTTTTTAAATCCTTCAATTACACTTGCTTGAGTATCTGAGTCGAATGTTCTGATCGTACCACCAATTTTACAAGTATCAGGTATGACGTTGTTGGTTTCTCCAGCATTAAACATCGTTATGGATAATACAGCAGGTGATAATGCACTTGTTTTACGTGAAACAATATACTGTAAATCATTACATAATTGAATACCTGCAGCTAATGGGTCAATAAGTTGATCTGGGTGAGCTGCATGGCCACCTCTTCCTTTTAAAGTAATCCAAAAATCATCAGGGATACCTGTCGTTGTGCCGTATTTGTAGCCTATTTTACCGACATCTAAGCTACTTGATACATGTTGTCCAATGATAGCGTCAACACCCGTTAAACAGCCGTCAGCAATCATTTGTATTGCACCACCAGGATCTACTTCTTCAGCGTGTTGATGAATAAATACTACACGACCATTTATTTCGTCTTTATGCTCGGATAATATTTTTGCAGTCATTAAGAGAACGGCCGTATGTGCATCATGTCCACAAGCATGCATAACGCCATCAACTGTTGATTTGTAAGGTACTTCTTTTTCATCTTGTATAGGTAAAGCGTCAAAGTCGGCTCTTATAGCTAATGTTGGACCGTCTTTTTCTTTATTAAGTGTGCCTACTACACCTCGTCCACCAACACCTTCTCTAACATCTATACCTAGATTTCTTAAGTAATTAGCTATATAGGCAGGCGTTTTAACTTCTTCAAAAGATAATTCAGGATTCATATGCAAGTGTCTTCTAATTTCTATCATTTCATCATAATAATGATCAACTTTTTGTAGTAATATATTTTTCATCTATAGAACACCTTCAATCTCAAGAACTTTTATGAACATTTCAGTTGTTGTTTTCATTGCATCTTCATCTAAATCAAACATAGGATGATGATGAGGTACTGTTGAAGCTTTACCCTCATTACCACTACCAGTTAAGAAGAAACAGCCAGGGCGATTGAGAAGGTAATATGAGAAGTCTTCACCAATCATCATTGGCGGTATATCTTCGTATGTTAAATTTAATGACTCAGCTGCTTCTTTAACAACGTTATATTGTTCTTCATGGTTAACGACAGTAGGGTATCCTCTGCGATAATTGAATTCATATGTAGCATTATTGGCAATACAAATGCCTTTTAATAATCGTTCCAGCTCTTCTTCAATCGTGTCTTTTACTTCAGGTTTGAAAGTTCTAACTGTACCCTCGATGGTAGCTGTATCACTTATAACATTAAAAGCACTTCCTGCGTCTATCTTACCAACTGTTATGACACCTCTATCTATAGGATCAATATGTCGAGATATAATTTTTTGTAAACTAGAAATGTATTCAGCAACAATTACAATCGGATCAATCGATGTATGTGGTTTAGCACCGTGTCCACCTTTACCTTGAATCGTAATATCAAAATAGTCCGGTGAAGCCATCATATCAGCAGGCTTTGTCTTAATTGAAGAGGTTTCATGACCACTCCAAAAATGATTTCCGTACACTTTATCAACGCCTTCTAACGCCCCATCATTTATCATAGGATTTGCACCACCAGGACTTAACTCCTCAGCATATTGAAAAATAAAAACAACATTCCCTTTAAGTAAATGTTGATGTTCATGAAGTAATTCGCAAAATGTTAAAAGTGTCGCTGTATGACCGTCATGTCCACAAGCATGCATAACACCGTCAACAGTAGATTTATATGGAACGTCTTTTTCGTCTTGAATAGGTAAAGCATCGAAATCAGCACGGAATGCGATTGTTTGACCAGGTTGATTACCTTCTAGCTTGGCAACAATTCCACGCTCTCCAACGCGCTCTCTAATCGTCAATTTATCTAGCTTTTTTAATTCAGATAAAAGAAAATCATGAGTTTTTTCCTCATGAAATGAAAGTTCTGGATTCTTATGCATATATCGTCTAATTTCGACTAAACGATCGAATTTATTTGCTACTTTTTCTTTCCAATTTATCATTAATAAACCTTCTTTCAATTCCATCAAAATATAGTATGACTATTGTAGCAAAGTTTATAGAAAATTTAAACAATTCAATTTACTATGATAACGCTTAATTCTTTGATTTTGATGTGTTATGATAAATAAAAAGTGCTAAAGGAGAAAGTGTATATGGTACAAACATTAGATACATTCTTAACAACAAATTTAAATGAATTGAAAGACAATGGTTTGTATAATGAAATTGATATCGTTGAAGGTGCAAATGGCGCTGAAATAACAATTGGCGGTAAAAATTATATCAACTTATCATCAAATAACTATCTTGGATTAGCTACAGACGAAGACTTGAAAAAAGCAGCTAAAGATGCAATAGATTCACATGGTGTAGGTGCTGGTGCAGTACGTACGATAAATGGAACATTAGATTTGCATAGAGAGTTAGAAGAAACATTAGCACAATTTAAAGGTACGGAAAGCGCTATTGCTTATCAATCAGGATTTAACTGTAACATGGCGGCTATTTCAGCAGTCATGAATAAAAATGATGCAATATTATCTGATGAATTAAATCATGCTTCAATTATTGATGGTTGTCGTTTATCAAAAGCGAAAATCATTCGAGTAAATCACTCAGACATGGAAGACTTAAGAGCAAAAGCGAAAGAAGCGGTTGAATCAGGTCAATATAATAAAGTCATGTACATCACTGATGGTGTGTTCTCAATGGATGGGGACGTAGCTTTATTACCTGAAATCGTTGAAATAGCTGAAGAATTTGGTTTAATCACTTATGTTGATGATGCACATGGTTCAGGTGTAATGGGTAAAGGTGCTGGAACTGTTAAGCATTTTGGATTACAAGATAAAATTGATTTCCAAATTGGTACACTTTCTAAAGCGATTGGTGTAGTAGGTGGTTATGTGGCAGGTACTAAAGATTTAATTGATTGGTTAAAAGTCGCTTCAAGACCATTTTTATTCTCAACATCTTTAGCTCCTGGAGATACTAAAGCAATTACAGAATCCGTTAAAAAATTAATGGCTTCAACAGAATTACATGATAAATTATGGGATAATGCTAATTATTTAAAAGAAGGCTTAAAAGCAAAAGGTTTCGATATAGGTCATTCTGAAACACCAATCACACCAGTCATTATCGGTGAAGAGAAAAAAGCACAAACATTTAGTAAACGACTTATGGATGAAGGTGTATATGCAAAAGCAATCGTATTCCCAACAGTTCCTAGAGGTACAGGTCGTGTTAGAAATATGCCAACAGCTGCACATACTAAAGAACAACTAGATGATGCAATTGAAGCATATGAAAAAATTGGTAAAGAATTAGGATTATTATAAATAGAATAACTATAAAAAAGCAGTAGAAATTCATTGTATCAATTGAATTTCTACTGCTTTTTCTCATATTTATGAAATGAGTATGTTGTTAAGTGTTAGCTAACTGGCAGAATTGTGAATAATGTCCCTAAGTACCTCTTATACAATTGGTTTTTGTATTAAGTAACTTTTTTATTCTTGCTATGTACTTCTGAAGTATACAAATTTGGTGAAATATAGTAAAATACCATTAAAGAAAGCGTTTTTGTTTTTCTCAAGAGTACAAATGAACGTTTCAACAATACAGGAGGATTTTATAATGAAAAAAATCATGATCACTGGGGCGCTAGGGCAAATCGGGACAGAATTAGTTATGAAATTAAGAAAGAAGTATGGTAATGAAAATGTTTTAGCAACAGATATTAGAGAACCGGAAAGTGAAAGTGAAATAAATAATGGTCCATTTGAAATTTTAGATGTAACCGACCAAGATAGATTCCATTCATTAGTTAAGAATTTTGAAGCGGATACTTTAATGCATATGGCAGCACTTCTTTCAGCTACTGCTGAAAAAAATCCATTATTCGCATGGAATCTGAATATGGGTGGGCTAGTAAATGCTCTTGAAGTAGCTCGAGAATTTGATATGCAGTTCTTTACACCAAGTTCAATCGGTGCGTTTGGTCCAAATACACCTAAAGATATGACACCTCAAGTTACAATTCAAAGACCAACTTCAATGTATGGTGTTAATAAAGTAGCGGGTGAATTGTTATGTGATTATTACTACACTAAATTTGGTGTTGATACGAGAAGTATGAGATTTCCTGGTTTAATTTCTTATATAAAAGAACCAGGTGGAGGTACTACAGATTACGCAGTTGAAATTTACTTCAAAGCAATTCGTGAAGGCAAATACGACAGTTATATTGCGAAAGATACGTATATGGATATGATGTTCATGGACGATGCCATCGATGCAATCATTCAGTTAATGGAAGCAGACAGTGAACGATTGATTAACCGTAATGCATATAATGTGAGTGCAATGAGCGTTGATCCAGAAACAATTAAAGCAGCTATTCAAAAGAAAATGCCTAACTTTGAACTAGGATATGATGTTGATCCAGATCGTCAAGCAATTGCCGAGAGTTGGCCAAACGCTATCGATTCATCTTGTGCTAAAGAAGAATGGGGATTTTCTCCGAATTATAATTTAGATAGTATGACTGAATTAATGCTTAAAGCAATTGAAGAAAAAGATAACTTAGCCAAAAGTAAACTTTAATGTGTATATTTTTTAAATTTTCCAAAAATTCATTGAATAACACCTCTATGACTGATATACTTGTTAACATTAATTATTAATTAGCCTAGGGGGAATCATTATGTCAGAAACATTTTACGTAGAAAAGCGTGAGCAGCTTAAAGAGAAACCGGACTTTCAAAATTTAGTCTTTGGTGAAATCTTTACTGATTATATGCTGTCTATGTCATATAAAGAAGGTGAAGGCTGGTCAGAGCCTAAAATAATTCCATATGGGCCGATTACTTTGTCACCAAGTGCACAAGGACTTCATTACGGACAAACAGTATTTGAAGGTATGAAAGCTTATAAAGATGGTGATGATGTTGCATTATTCAGACCAGACGAAAATTTCAAGAGAATTAATTTATCTTTAAAAAGACTTGAAATGCCTCAAATCGATGAAGAAAAAGTATTAGATGGTCTATTACAACTTATAGATTTAGAACGTGAATGGATCCCAAGTGGTGAAGGACAATCTTTATATGTTAGACCATTTGTATATGCTACTGAACCTTACTTAGGTGTGCGTTCTTCAACAGACTATGAATTTTTAGTGATTCTTTCTCCAGTAGGCGCTTATTATGGTGATGAACAAATGAAACCTACTAGCATTTATGTAGAAGATGAATTTGTACGTGCAGTAAGAGGCGGCGTTGGCTTTGCTAAATGTGGTGGTAACTATGCGGCTAGTTTAATTGCACAAACACGTGCTAATGAATTAGGTTTCGATCAAGTATTGTGGTTAGATGGTGTAGAACAAAAATATATCGAAGAAGTAGGAAGCATGAATATTTTCTTCGTTATTGATGGAAAAGTAGTAACGCCAGAATTAAACGGCAGTATTTTACCAGGTATTACACGTAAAACTGTACTCGAACTTGCTCAAGAAATGGGCTATGAAACTGAAGAGAAACGATTATCTATCGATGATATTATTAATGCACATCACGATGGTCGTTTAACAGAAATTTTCGGTACAGGAACTGCAGCAGTTATTTCTCCAGTAGGATTCTTAAAATACGAAGAGGCAGAAATTACAATCAATAATAATGAGATTGGTCCAATTACTCAAGCGTTATTTGATGAATATACAGCAATTCAAACTGGTAAAAAAGAAGATAAAAATGGTTGGAGAGTTGTAGTAGGACAAGAAAGTCATATCGAAATAGTATAATAGAAAAACAATAAAGAGCGGCCTACTAATTGTAGTGCCGCTCTTTTTAAAGGAGTACAAATAATGATTAAATGGTTATTGTTCGATAAAGATGGTACATTACTCAAATTTGATGAAACATGGTCAGAGATTTCATTAGTTATGATAGATCGATTTGTAGAACAGTATCAAATTGATAATAAGCAAGCCTTACAAGAAAAACTAGGATACGTAAATGATAGATTTTTATCTAGTGGCATACTTGCTTCAGGTACATTGTCAGATATTATAGATGTGTTCTCTGAATACGCACCAACTATAGATAAAAAAGAAATTGAAAAATGGACGGTAAAAATAAGCAAAGACTTAATAAGTGAATATAAACCTGAGACTATCGTCATTGAAGGATTAATAGAAACTTTAACAGCTTTTAAAGACAAAAAATATAATATTGGCATCATCACAAGTGATGATATAGACGGTACAGAACGATTTATTAAAGACGCGAAAGTAGAACATTTGATTGATGAAAAAATTACAGCATCTATAAATGGCTATCAAAAACCAAACCCTAAAATGGTAGAAAAATTTTATGAAAAATGGAACGTAGCACCTGATGAAATCGCAATAATAGGAGATACACCCACTGATATACAAATGGGCAAAAATGCTCATTTCAAAGTAGTTGTTGGCGTGCTTAGTGGTACAGGAGATAAAGCAGATTTAACAGGTGCAGATTATATTTATAAAGATATTAACGAGTTTTATTTAAAAGAAGAGGAATGGAATAAATAAGATAATTAAAAAAATGCTCCAAACCATTTGAAATAATTAATGGATTGGAGCATTTTTTATTTTACTCGTGTATCGATTGAACGGTGTGTTTCTATAACATGTGCAATCTTGTTGATAATGTGATTGATTGATTCTGGATCTTCGTATAAGTCATAATCATTTATATTTACACGTACTACTGGGCATTCTGTGAAATTGTTAACCCAATTATCATAACGTGCGAAAAGTTTTTTCCAGTATGCTTCGTCTGTTTCGATTTCCATTTGGCGACCTCTATTTTTGATGCGTTGTATAACGTCTTCGTAGTCGCATTCTAAATAAATTAATGCATCAGGTTTAGGGAAGTATGGTGTCATAACCATTGCTTCAAATAGATCTCTATAAGTTGCATAGTCTTCTTTTGTCATTGTTCCTTGTTCTTCGTGCATTTTTGCGAAGATATCAACATCTTCGTAGATTGAGCGGTCTTGTATAAATCCTCCACCATATTCAAACATTCTTTTTTGTTCTTTAAAACGTTCCGCTAAAAAGTATATTTGTAGGTGGAAACTCCATCGTTCGAAATCATGATAAAATTTTTCTAAATACGGGTTATTGTCGACTTTTTCAAAAGAAGTCTTAAAGTTTAAACGTTCGCTAAGTGCTTGTGTTAAAGATGATTTTCCAACACCAACAGTACCAGCAATTGTGATAATAGCATCACTTGGTATGACTTTATTTGTCATGTGTAATCTCTCCAATCAAAGGTTGTAATAATTTTAAAATTTGTTGATAATCTGCGGTGTTATTTACGAAATCTAAATGAGAAGTATCAATTTGAATAGCATCGATTTCACTTTTCACTTCTTCGTAGAATTGATTATAATCACTTTTTAGTTGTGCTAAGTAATTATTTTCTATTTGTGATTCATATGATCTATTACGATGGGCAATACGTTGTTGAAGGACTTCTAATGAGGCATCGAGAAAGATAATTTGATCAGGCATACGAATATCTTCAGTTAAAATATCATAAATTCGACTAAATTTATCAAATTCACTATCGTTTAAAGTGTTTTTTGCAAAAATCTTATTTTTAAAAATATGATAATCACTTACGATTCCTTTAATATTCTTTAAATCTGTTAGCTGTTTGTAACGATGACATAAGAAGAACATCTCCGTTTGAAAACTCCATTTAGAAATATCATCATAAAAATCACTTAAGAAAGGATTTTCGTCAACAATTTCAAATTCTTCGGTATAATTTAAAGCTTCAGCAAGTTTTTTAGTTAAGGAGCTTTTCCCGACTCCAATAGGTCCTTCGATTGCAATAAAGGTTTTTTTCATATATATCTCCCTAGATGTTAAAATAGACATACTTATTCTATCATAAATTAAACGGAGTGAAATATAGCGTGCATGAAAATTATATGAAACTTGCAATTGAAGAAGCAAAAAAAGCTTGGGAAATGGATGAAGTACCAATTGGTGCAATTGTTGTATATAAAGGAGAAGTGATTGGAAGAGGTCATAACTTAAGAGAGAATGATCAAGATCCAATTGCACATGCTGAAATGATTGCAATACAAGAGGCAGCCAAGTATCTGAAATCGTGGAGACTAGAAGAAACTACTTTATATGCTACTTTAGAGCCCTGTGTCATGTGTTCGGGCGCGATTGTGATGAGTAGAATACCGCATGTCGTTTATGGTGCAACAGATCCTAAAGGTGGCTGTAGTGGTAGCTTAGTGAATTTAATAGAAGATACTCGTTTTAATCACCGTGCTACAGTTGAAAGAGGGATACTTGAGCAAGAATGTGGTGAGATGTTACGTGCGTTTTTTAGAGAAAAAAGAAGCCTAAAAAAACAAATTAAGCAGAATAATACAGATTTATAGAGATTATTACTTTTATTTGTTAAAATTTATGTTGAATATAAAGAAAAGAGGTTACTTTCATGATAAAGTTAATCGCAACAGATATGGACGGTACTTTGTTGAACGCAGCACATGAAGTTTCAAATGAAAATTATGAAGCAATAAAATTTGCACAATCAAAAGGTATCTCGGTAGTTATTGCTACTGGAAGAGCATTTTATGAGGCACATAGCCCAATTGAAAAAACAGATTTATCATTACCATACATTTGTTTAAATGGAGCAGAAGTAAGAGATGAAGAATTTAATATCGTCCATACTTCTAAATTAACACGTCCTTTAATTAATAAAATCACAGGAGTCTTAAATAAAGAAGATATTTATTATCAAGTTTATACGAACTTTGGTATTTATACTGAAGATCCTGAGAAAGACTTGGAAATTTATGTCGATATAGCAGAAAAAGCTGGTCAAAAAGCTGATGTCAAAAAAATTCGTGCCAATATTCAAAGTAGAATTGATAATGGAACTTTAAAAACAGTAGATAGTTACGATGAGATTGAAAGTCGACCAGGGGAAATTATATTGAAAATTTTAGCATTTGCGAGTGATTTATCTAAAATTGATAGAGCTAAAGCTGAAATTTCAGAATCACAAAGTTTAGCAGTTTCATCATCTTCAAGAGGTAATATTGAAATCACACACTCTGATGCACAAAAGGGTATAGCTTTAGAAGCAATAGCAAATCAATTAAATATTCCAATGTCAGATGTGATGGCAATTGGTGATAACTTAAATGATGTTTCAATGTTAGAAAAAGCCGGGTATGCTGTTGCAATGGAAAACGGAGCACCTGAAGTGAAAGAAATAGCTGATTACGTTACGGATACTAATGAGCATAGTGGTGTAGGAAAAGCGATTATTCATGCATTGAAAAATTATGACCGTTAATATACATCGTCCATAAGAATGATTTTTAATGAAAATTAAATTCTTAGTTTCTCAGTATGCTATAATGATACGTAATTAATATCATTAAAATTTTGAGGTGACAACAGTGAAAGTATTACTTATTGTAGGTAGCGCTAAGCAATATTCACATACACACGCCCTTGCACAATTTGTTCGTGGGAATTTAGAAGACCAAGGTGCAGAGGTAACTTTGTTTGATTTATATGACAAACCAATACCGTTTTTAGACGTATCAGGTCAACATTTAAATGATGAACGAATTAAAGTTAATGTAAATGAATTACGCGAAAAAGCTGAAGAAGCAGATGCGATTATAATTGGTACGCCAAATTACCACGGTTCATATTCTGGTATTTTAAAAAATGCTTTAGACCATTTAACAATGGATCAATTTAAAATGAAACCAGTAGGCTTAATATGTAATAGTGGTGGCATGAGAAGTACAGAGCCATTATCACATTTGAGAATTATTATGAGAAACTTATTAGGAATTGCAGTTCCTGTCCAAATTTCAACACAAGATGCTGACTTCGGTAAAACAGAAGATGGCACATATTATATTGATGTAGATGACATTAAATTACGTGTTAAATTGTTTACAGAGCAAATTACAAAATTAATTAAAAATAATCCTTGGATAGAAGCAGAAGAACAAGTGAATTCATAAAGAGGTTAGAGGGCAACAGCAGAGGCTGTTGCCTTCTTTTTGTTCTATATAAGAAAATACGGACCGATAAATAAAATTAGCGGTCCAGAAATGCGAAATACGGACCGATAAAAATAATTACCGGTCCAGAAATGCGAAATACGGACCGATAAAAAAATTTAGCGACCCGAAAATGCAAAATACAGGCCGATAAAAATAAATAGCGACCCGAAAACGTGAAATACAGACCGATAAATAAAATTATCGGTCCAGAAATGAGAAATACAGGCCGATAAAAAAATTTATCGACCCGAAAACGCAAAATACAGGCCGATAAAAAAATTTATAGACCCGAAAACGCGAAATACAGGCCGATAAAAATAAATAGCGACCCGAAAACGCGAAACACATAAAAATACAGACCGGCTCATGGAGGCGGTCTGTTCATATTAAGATTACTTTGTATATTTTAGTCTTGCGAATGCATCGTGTTGGTGTATTGATTCTTCGTTACGACATTCTATTTCGAATCCTTGTATCCAGTCAAGATCTACTAAATCAGCAGCTATTAATCTAATTAAGTCTTCTACAAATCTTGGATTCTCATATGCTCTTTCTGTAACGGCTTTTTCGTCTGTACGTTTCAATATTGGATACAACATTGAACTTGCGTTAGCCTCCATACCGTCTAATACGATGTCTTTGTAGTTATCAGGTAGGTCTATTTCGGGATCTAAGTCAATGAGTACTGTAATGATGCCACGTTGGTTATGTGCTGAATATTCACTGATTTCTTTAGAACATGGGCATAACGTTGTAACAGGTACTTCGATGCCTAAAGATTTTTTAGTCACTTTATCATCTGAAACAGAAAGTATATATCTAATGTCTGCATGTCCGACTGCTTTTTGGTTAGTCACAGGACTAAAACGGTTAAAGAACCATTTAGCTGTAACATCTAATGATGCAGTGTTTTGGAGCATGACAGATTGAAGTGTATTCAATAATGTTGTTAAATGGTCAAATTCTAATTTCACACCGTTATCATAATGCTTTTCAACACTTTCAATAATACGGCTCATATTGATGCCTTTTTCATCTTGATTTAAACTAGTTGAAAATTCAAAGTTTCCAACTGTTTGAAAATCATCTATTCTGACAGGGTAAATTAAGTTTTTGATACCAACATGTTCAATTTCGAATAGGAAATCTTTTTTAGAGCTTTGCAAATCAGGCATCTTTTCTTTTTCGGTAGGTTTATTTCCTTTTATAGGATCAACTGAACCGAAATATTTCCATCTCGCTTCACGTGTTGATAAATCTAATTGTGTCATACACATTGCCTCCACTATCTATTCAATATGATATGTCCAGAAATGTTCTGTCTTCAACCACATATCTTTAGCCGCTTCACTTTCTTGTGTATTTGAAGCGAGATTTTGTAACATTGGACCGGTTTGAGACGCATGAGCTTGAAGGACCTTCATCTTGCGTTCTTCATAACCAGTAATATCTATATTTATATCTGGTTCTCCTAAATCGCTGTATGTGTCATTACTAAACGCTACTAAATGTAGTTTAGGTCTAGATGATTCATCCATGCGACTAACTGTTCTTACTACTGATTCTGCTGTTGCTTCATGATCTGGATGAACAGAATAACCAGGATAGAATGAAATAATAAGTGATGGATTAAGTTCATCTATTAATGATTTTACCATACTATCTATTTCATCTTTAGGTTCAAATTCAATTGTTTTATCTCTATATCCCATTTTTCTTAAATCTGTTATACCAATTGCTTCAGCAGCTGCATCTAATTCACGTTCTCTAATATGTGGTAAAGATTCACGTGTAGCAAAAGGTGGGTTACCAAGATTACGCCCCATCTGACCTAAAGTTAAACATGCATATGTTACAGGGGTACCATCATCTACAAATTTACTAAGTGTGCCAGATGTACCGAATGCTTCGTCGTCAGGATGTGGAAATATAACTAATACTTGTCTTTCATCATTCATTGTATTCACCTCTTAATCCTTGAAAGGATTGCTACTTATTTCTAATGTCGCAGCAAGTTGTCCTTCATAATTTAGTCCTGCTAATAATAGTTCTTTATCTTCAGTTACCTCAAAGTGTGTTAAACCTTGTACATAGACCCAACCATTGTTGTCTAATTTTAATCCAACACGATAAGGCTCTTTATTCCCACCAGTTAAATGTGCATGGGTAAATGTGACTTGGATATTTCTTAAAAATGTACCAGCATTAAATACTTTGTTGTCGAAATGGTTAGCATAAGCTCCATTTGTCGTTTCTACATGGAGATATACTGGCTTATTTTCATATTCTGATATTAGTGTTTGTACTTGATCTACTTGAATTAATTCCATGCCTTTCACTCCTCATAGTATATACTTTACTATTCTACTAAATTCTTGAGTAAATTTATATACAATCTGCTCACAACCTATGATTTATTATCTTTTAATATTACATCTCTAGTGTGTTGATATTGATTCATATTATTTTGGTATTCTAACAACATATAACTCACTACATCAATTAGAAAATGAGCTGAAATTTGTGTATTAATAAATTGTTTGTCGTTCACTCTTGTTTGATCAATTGTCATGATAACAATGTCAGAGTTTGCGGTAAGTTCACTTCCAGCATAATTTGTAATAGCGATAACTGTAGCATTTTGTGATTTGGCTATTTTTGCAGCATTAATGAGTTCATCCGTCTTCCCACTATTTGAAAATGCTATAAGTACATCCTTCTCAGATAATAATGATGCGCCAATTTTCATTTGATGTGCATCTGTTACGGCACTACCATTTATGCCCATTCTCATTGTTCTATAGTAAAACTCAGTTGCAGTTAATCCAGAACTTCCTAAACCTGCAAAAAGTGTTTGTTCACTATTAGATAAAGTACTAATAAGTTGATTGATTTTCTCATTAGATATAAATTCACCTGTTTGTTGAATAATTGTTTGATGATATTCATGAATCCTTTTAATAAGCGGAACATTTTGAATATCTGTTTTTTCATAAGTTTGTTGAATGTTGAATTTCATATCTTGAAAGTGTTGATAATTCAATTTATGACTGAACCTTGTAATACTTGAAGTAGAAACATCGATAGCGTATGCCAATGAAGTAATAGTTGAAAAATGGTCTCCTACAGGATGATCTAATATGTATCTAGCAATTTTTTCGTCAGCTTTTGTGAAAAGGTATGAAAATTGCTGAATACGATTTTCAAAATTCATATTTTACACCTCTATTTATTTAGTAATTATGAGTATATATGAAAATGTTTTTCAAAACAAATAATAGTATTGACTATAATTTTCATGGTGTTATATTTAGGATAAATAGGAGGTGCGTATTTTATGAGTAAAATTTTTGATAAAGCGCAACAATTCGGGAAATCATTTATGTTACCAATCGCCATTCTACCAGCAGCAGGTTTGCTATTAGGTATTGGTGGTGCATTAAGCAATCCAAATACAATTAAAGCATATCCAATTTTGGATATAGATTTTTTGCAATATATATTTATCTTAATGTCTTCAGCAGGTAATATCGTTTTTGCTAACTTGCCAGTGCTATTTGCAATCGGGGTGGCTATAGGTTTGGCGAAAAGTGATAAAGGAACAGCAGGTTTAGCAGCAATGTTAGGTTTCTTAATCATGAATGCTACAATGAACGCATTATTAACCATTACTGATGATGTCGCAGCACAAGAAGAATTAGCTAAAGCTGGACAAGGCATGGTCTTAGGGATTCAAACTGTTGAAACAGGTGTGTTTGGCGGGATTATTGTAGGTATTATGACAGCAATGCTACACAATAAGTACAATAAAATTTCATTACCACCATTTTTAGGGTTCTTTGGTGGATCTAGATTTATACCAATTGTAACTTCTGTGGCTTCTATAGGATTAGGCGTTATCCTATTCTTTATTTGGCCAACGATTCAAGGTTGGATATTCAATGCGGGGGGACTTGTTAATAAAACAGGTGTAATTGGTACATTTATTTATGGATTTGTATTACGTATGCTTGGACCATTTGGTTTACATCACATATTCTATTTACCATTCTGGCAAACTGCATTAGGTGGAACGATGGAAATCAATGGCAAAATTGTACAAGGTACACAAAACATCTTCTTTGCACAATTAGGAGATGCAAATGTAACGCAATATTATTCAGGTATTTCTAGATATATGTCAGGTCGATTTATTACGATGATGTTTGGACTATTAGGTGCAGCTTTAGCAATTTATCATACAGCTAAACCAGAAAAGAAAAAAGTAGTCGGTGGTTTAATGCTGTCAGCAGCATTGACATCATTTTTAACGGGTATAACAGAACCATTAGAATTTAGTTTCTTATTTATAGCACCAGTATTATATGTTATTCATGCCATATTTGATGGATTAGCATTTATGATGGCAGATATATTTAATATTACAATTGGACAAACATTTAGCGGTGGCTTTATTGATTACATTCTATTTGGCGTGTTACAAGGAAACAGCAAGACTAACTTCTTACTTGTTATTCCAATAGGTATAGTTTGGTTCTTATTGTATTATGTAACATTTAGATTCTTAATTACGAAGTTTAACTTTAAGACACCTGGCCGTGAAGATGAAGATGCAGTCAAATCTGTTGACGTGAGTGATCGCGCAAAGACAATCATCGAAGGCTTAGGTGGCAAAGACAATATAGATACAGTTGATTGTTGTGCAACACGTCTTAGAGTAACAATCAATGATGAAAAACTTTTCAATGAAGATGTTATTAAGACAACTGAATCGAGAGGTGTTGTACAAAAAGGAACAGGTGTTCAAATCATTTACGGTCCACATGTTACAACAATAAAAAATGAAGTAGAAGAAGCATTAGAAAACAAATAAGGAGTGCTTAATAAATGTTACCACAAGGATTAATTGTTTCATGTCAAGCTTTACCAGAGGAGCCTTTGCATTCATCATTTATAATGAGTAAGATGGCATTAGCAGCATATCAAGCAGGTGCAAAAGGAATTCGAGCAAATACGAAAGAAGATATCATCGCAATAAAAGAAGAAATCAGTTTACCAGTAATAGGTATTGTAAAGCGTGATTATGAAGGATCTAAAGTCTTTATTACAGCTACATCTAAAGAAGTCGATGAGTTAATTGAAAGTGGTTGTGAAGTGATCGCTTTAGATGCAACGAAACAAGAAAGACCTAAAGAATCACTTGAGGAGCTTGTTTCTTATATTAGAGAGCATGCACCAAATGTTGAGATTATGGCAGATGTATCTGATTTAGAAGAAGCGGTTAATGCTGATAAATTAGGATTTGATTACGTTGGAACAACATTAAGAGGATACACAGAATATACTAAAGGGCATGTTTTATACGAAAATGATTTTCAATTTTTAAAAGACGTATTAAGCAATGTTAATGCAAAAGTAATAGCAGAGGGAAATGTTATTACACCTGAAATGTTTAAACGTGTTACTGATTTAGGCGTGCATTGTACAGTAGTTGGAGGAGCCATCACAAGACCTTTAGAAATAGCAAAACGATTTATTAAAGAAATAGAGGGATAAATAATGAAAATTATTAACTTAGGTTCTAAAGAGGAAGCGTGTCATTACGTAGCAAATGAGTTGTTAAAACAAATTATTTCAAATAAAAAGAGTGTGCTAGGTTTAGCTACAGGCGGAACGATGGTTCGTGTATATGAGCAACTTGTTAATTTAATTAGAATTAATGAGATTGATTTAAGTGAAATTACGACATTTAACTTAGATGAGTATATTGGAATAGATTATGACCATCCGGAAAGTTATTACACATATATGCATGACGTGTTGTTCAATCATTTACCAACTTGGAACGAAGAGAAAATACATTTACCAAATGGGTCAGCTGAAAATCTTCAAGAAGAAATAAAACGTTACGAAGGTTTATTAGATAAAGAAGGACCGGTAGATGTACAAATATTAGGAATTGGTGAAAATGGGCATATCGGTTTTAATGAACCAGGGACATCATTTGATAGTTTAACAAGTATCGTAGGTTTAACACAGTCTACAATAGAAGCAAACAGCAGATACTTTGAAACAAAAGAAGAAGTACCTGAACAAGCAATATCAATGGGAATTCAATCTATATTGAAAGCAAAACGTATTATTTTATTAGCATATGGACCTAAAAAAGCTGATGCAATTCGTAAATTATTAACTGGTGAAATCACAACTGATTTACCAGCATCAGCTTTATACAATCATCCAAATGTGGAAGTAATATTAGATAATAACGCATATTTAAGTGAACAAGAAGAAATTTAGAACATTGCATTGTTTTTAAATTCACTTGAATGATTATTAGCTTTAAAGTACAATTACTACTGAGATTAGCCTCAAGAAATGGCGGGTGGAAGTAGTGGAAACAATGCGTATTTCATTTAATGATGAAGCGGTATTGGATTATTGTAATATAATGGGGTACCAATATTTTGAAGAAGTACCTGTTCAATATTTGTTAAGTATTCTTCGGGAGTTTAATAGTTTTAAGCCTTTTATGGGGAGTAAGACGAAACTCAGACAAATTAAAAGTGAGTTCGAACAAACAGAACGTATTATGACATTAGAAAATTACAACGCAGAATTAGAATGTCTTAAAGAAAACAAAGATGGAGATAATGCATTTTACCAATATCAAATGACATTATTTAAGAATCGCAAAGTTGTAGCTAAAGTTACAGCAGAATTTAGCATAATGTACTAGTAAATATAAAAAAACTGCCTACAAAGTCGGAAACCTTTGTAGGCAGTTTTTATTATACTTCTTCAGTATATACTTCGATTTTTTCAATTCGATTTGAAGCACCGTGATCTACTGGTCCTACAAAATCATTCATTTTCCAGCCATTTTTAATTGCAGATGCTACAAATGCTTTTGCATGTTTAACCGCTTCTTCTGGTGTTTCACCATTTGCTAAATTAGCTGTTGTTGCTGCGGCGAATGTACATCCTGCACCGTGATTATAACTAGATTGGAATTTGTCTGTTGAAAGCAGAACGTGCTTTTGACCATTGTAGTATAAGTCATAGGCTTTATCTGATTCTAAAGCTTTTCCACCTTTAATGATGATATATTGTGCACCAAGTTCGTGGATTTTTTCTGCTGCTTTTTTCATATCATCAATTGTTGTAAGTTTACCTAAGCCTGAAAGTTGACCAGCTTCAAATAAGTTTGGTGTTACGACAGTAGCTTTTGGTAATAGTTCTTTAATCATTGCTTCAGTATTTCCTGGGTTAAGTACTTCATCGTCACCTTTACATACCATTACAGGGTCAACTACAAAAATTTCAGATCCTGATTCATCATATGCTTGACGTGCACGTTTAATGACTTCTTCTGAACCGAGCATACCCGTTTTAATTGCATCAGGGCCAATTGAAATAGCAGTGTTTAACTGTTTATCTAATAAATCAAGAGGTAATGGCGTTACATCATGTGCCCATGTTTTTGGGTCCATAGTAACGACTGCTGCTAATGCTACCATTCCGTATGTGTCGTGTTCTTGGAATGTTTTTAAATCAGCTTGCATTCCAGCTCCAGCACTTGTGTCAGATCCTGCTATTGTTAAGACTTTTTTTAATGCCATTGATGATTCCTCCCAATATTTCATATGTTACATCATATCATGTTTTTTAATTGTAAAAAATAGTTATGACCTTTTCATTAGTGCTATGTTATCATTTTGATTGAGGTGAATAATATGGATTGGCAAGAAATATTTCACAATATAAAAAAAGAGCATGACTTTAGCGAAATGGAGTCGTTTCTTGAAGAAGAATATCAAAACAAAACAATCTATCCAGATAGGGAAAATATCTATCAAGCGTTTGATTTAACCCCTTTAGATAGAGTGAAAGTGGTTATACTTGGTCAAGATCCATATCATGGACCTAATCAAGCACATGGTTTAGCTTTTTCAGTTCAACCTGATGCAAAGTTTCCACCTTCATTAAGAAATATATATAAAGAATTAGAGGAAGATATAGGGTGTAAACGCGAAACACCACACTTGCAAGATTGGGCAAATGAAGGCGTGCTATTGTTAAACACTGTATTAACTGTAGAAGCACATAAAGCACATTCTCATAAAGATATTGGTTGGGAAATATTCACGGATGAAATCATTAAAAGTGTTTCTCGTGAACTAGATGATGTTGTGTTTGTCTTGTGGGGAAAACCAGCGCAATCTAAAATTAAGCTGATTGATACAGAACGTCACCATATTATACAATCTGTTCATCCAAGCCCGTTATCAGCTTATAGAGGATTCTTTGGCTCGAAACCATTTAGTAAAACAAACGAATATCTGACTTCAAATGGAAAAGAGCCTATAAAATGGTGTGGAGGTGACAATTTATGATTAGTAGAGATCAATTAATTGCTGCCATTGAAGAAGAACTAGTTGGAGCTGATAATGCCTCAACAAATGAAGTTTTTAATCGTCATATGCATGCAATTCATACTTTAAGTGGGTTAGTTGATAAAAAAGAGGGTATTAATCACGATATAAAAGTGGAACAAAACTTCTCTTCGACTCCAAAAAATCCAATTAAAAAATCACAATCAAAAGTCTCTAATGAAGAAATTAGAAAGATGGGTGGAAAAGTACTCGATCAACCATTTGCTAATAAAACTGAAAATCAGTTAACAACAGATGATGGTGTAGGTAATGGAAATTCAATTTTTGATTTTTAATAATAGAAAGGAAGATAACAAATGAAATTATTTATAATTATAGGTGCGATTAATGCAATGATCGCAGTAGCAGCTGGAGCATTTGGTGCACATGGTTTAGAAAACAAATTATCAGCTAAGTACTTAGATATATGGGAAAAAGCAACAACATACCAAATGTACCATGCATTAGGATTGATATTACTTGGTATTATTTCGGGAGCAACATCAACAAGTTTAAATTTAGCAGGTTGGTTGATGACATTTGGAATTGTGTTCTTTAGTGGTTCATTATATATTTTAGCGGTAACACAAATTAAAATATTAGGTGCTATTACGCCAATTGGTGGCGTACTGTTCATTGCAAGTTGGATTTTACTCGTAATTGCTGTTTGGAAATCTTAAGAAGTAGTTAATTACGTTTCACGAAACATATATATAAAGGTGGAACATTTATGGCAAGAAAAAAGAAAGATTTATCAAGAGGAAATTTAGATAAAAATTTATCTGAAAAATTTGTTTGGGCTATAGCTTACGGTTCAAGTATCGGATGGGGAGCGTTTATACTTCCTGGTGATTGGATTAGTCAAGCAGGTCCATTAGGTGCATCAATCGGTATCTTTATTGGTGCTTTACTTATGATCGTTATTGCAGTTAGTTATGGTGCACTCGTTGAGAAGTTTCCAGTTTCCGGTGGCGCATTTGCTTTTGGATATTTAGGATTCGGTAAATATGTATCATTCTTCTCATCATGGTTTCTAACATTTGGTTATATATGTATCGTTGCATTAAACGCTTCGGCATTTAGTTTGCTCTTTAAATTTGTTATGCCAGGATTTTTAGAACAAGGTAAATTATATACAGTCGCAGGTTGGGACGTGTACATAACTGAAATTATACTATCCTCACTTATTTTATTAATTTTTGCTTGGATTAGTATAAAAGGATCAAGTTTTTCAGGTAGTTTACAATATGTATTCTGCGTTATATTAGCTGTTGTAGTGATATTATTATTTGCAGGATCATTTTTCACTCAAGATTTTTCATTCTCTAATTTGAAACCAGTCGTTAATAACGACGTTGGTTGGTTATCGTCTATCGTAGTAATTTTGGCAGTTGCTCCGTGGGCATATGTAGGATTTGACAATATTCCACAAACAGCAGAAGAATTTAATTTTTCACCGAGTAAGACATTTAAGTTAATCGTATTCAGCTTATTAGCTTCAGCATTAACTTATGTCATGATGATATTGTTAACAAGTTGGTTATTTAAAGATGCATCAGCAGTAGGAGGAGACTTATGGGTAACTGGATCAGTTGTCCAAGAAGCATTCTCGTTTGTTGGGTTGGCAGTGTTAATTGTTGCGATCATGATGGGGATATTTACAGGTTTAAATGGATTCTTTATGAGTTCTAGTAGATTATTATTCTCCATGGGTAGAGCATCCGTTATGCCAAGCATCTTCAAAAAATTACATCCAAAATATAATACGCCATATATTAGTATTATATTTATATTAGTGCTTGCATTAGTAGCACCTTGGTTAGGAAGAACAGCTTTAACATGGATTGTAGATATGTCTTCAACAGGTGTATCAATCGCATACTTTATAACATGTTTATCAGCATTTAAACTATTCTCTTATGATAAAAGAAGTATGATGTATCATCCGAAATATAAAACATTTGCTATCATCGGAGCAATCATTGCAGGTATATTCTTATGTTTATTACTAATTCCAGGATCACCAGCAAGTTTATCACTACCATCATATATCGCATTATTTGTATGGTTCGTACTTGGAATTATATTCTTTATGATAAGATATCCATCACTTAAAAAAATGACAAACGATGAGTTGAATTATCTCGTATTAGATAAAACAAAAGAAGAAATGATAGAACTAGAAGCAAAAACAGAAATTAAAGATTAAACAAACAAAAAACAGACTAAATATTAGTCTGTTTTTTGTTTGTTTTTCAAATACATATAAACGGGTATTCCTATTGCTAATATAATCAATGAGTATAATGATCCCATAAAGTCAGAGATTAAAGTATTAATAATAATAAATGCACCACCGAAAAGTGCTAACAATGGTATGAATGGATAGAGTGGTACTGAATATTCTCTTTTAATATCTTTGTTACGCTTTCTAAGAATAAACAACCCGACGAAGGCCATCATATAGAAAATATAAATAATAAATATTGTTACTTCTGATAAATAGTCTGCGTTTACGACATCTGGGAATAATAATGTTAATACGATTAATACCATTGAGATTCCGAACACAGTAATTAATGCGCCAAGTGGTGATTTTAATTTAGGACTAATGTATCCTACGTACTTATGCATTGGCAATAATCCGTCTTCAGCCATAGCAAATGGAATACGTGGGAATGTGATGATTTTACCGTTTAGACAACCAAAGATTGAAATGATTACACCGATATTTACAATTTTAGAACCTATATCACCGAATAGTGCTTTTGCTGCTTCTGCACTTGCCGTATTACCTAATCCTACTAATTCTGCAGCAGGTATTACATGGAATACAGCGATATTAATAAGTACATAAGCAAGTGTTACGATTGATAGTCCGATTAACATAGCTAGTGGTAAATTTCTTTGTGGCTTTTTCATTTCTCCAGTCATGTTCGTTAACATAATCCATCCGTCATAAGCGAATAAAGTTGCTAGGACAGCACGACCAAAGTTTATTTCGCCATCTGTTTTAATTAATGATGTTACATCTTGCCCAAAAATTCCTTCATTGCCCCAAAGTAATCCAAATATGATAATTGCAAATACTGGAATAAGCTTTGCGATTGTTGTGACATTTTGCATTAATCCACCGAATTTTGTACCTAAAATATTAACGGCTGTTAAAAATATTAACGCGAATAATCCAAACCAGACACTCATATCATTACTGATATTAAAGAAATTTGTCACGAGAATACCAAAAAATAGTACAAGTGATACGATGATTGCAGGACCATAGATAATTGTTTGAACCCAACCTGTTAAGAATCCCCAAAATGGTCCGTAAATATCACGTATATAGGCATATAATCCGCCTGTTTTTGGGATTTGAGCGCCAATCTCTGCTATTGTTAAGCCTGCTGCTAACGTTAAGAGTCCTCCGACTACCCAAGCAAGAATGGCCATATTACTTGTGCCTGCATGTGTTAAAACGACTGCTGGTTTGACGAATACACCTGATCCGATAATCGTACCAACGACAATTGTAATAGCAGTCATTAGTCCGATAGATTTCTGTAATGATTGTTCTTGATTTTGTTTCATAGCTACTCCTTATATGTATAATTTAAATGAAATTTTTCTCTGTATATAAATTAATATACACGATAAAGCGGATTTGTATATTGGAAATTTCAAAATTTAGTGAATTTTTATAAAGAACTTTAAAGGCGAGGTTAATGGCTAAATAATTAATTTAAATAAATATTTTATTGTAAAAAATGCATGGTAGATTTTTTATTGACTGATATGTATAATGTTCTTCATGGCTTGAAAACGATTTCTTGAAAAATATAAAGAACAACTGTATGAAACAAGTTGTTTAAGGAGGAATGTGAAATGTTAGAGCTCAATGCTATTACAACATTGGCGCTAGCATGTGTCCTACTTTTATTAGGAGAGGCAGTAGTAAATAAAGTTTCTATTTTGAGGCGTTTATGTATTCCAGCTCCAGTAATTGGTGGATTATTATTTGCAATTTTAGTGGCGATATTACAATCAACAAATATTATAACGATTAAATTGGATTCTGAATTTATCCAAAACTTCTTTATGCTTGCATTCTTTACAACTATTGGTTTAGGAGCATCATTAAAATTATTAAAACTTGGCGGTAAAGTGCTAATTCTGTACTTTATTTTTTGTGGAATATTAGCATTTTGTCAGAATGTTATAGGGGTTTCACTAGCAAAAGTATTAAACATTCCACCATTATTAGGACTAACAGCTGGTTCTATGTCAATGGAAGGTGGACATGGTAATGCAGCAGCATACGGTCAAACATTAGAAACATTAGGCGTTGATTCTGCAGTTACAGCAGCACTTGCAGCAGCTACACTAGGTTTAGTAGCTGGTGGATTAATAGGTGGACCAGTCGTTAGATTCTTAATTAAAAAGTTCGACTTGAAACCTGAAGATGCTAAAGATACAGGATTAGATTATAGTGACGTGGAATACAATCAAAATTTACATAGTAGAATGAACCCAACTACAGTGTTTATCGTTCAATTTACAATTATTGCAGTATGTATGGCTATAGGTACATATATCGGTGAAGGGTTTACTAGTTTAACTGGTATCAATATTCCTGTTTATGTAGGCGCAATGTTTGTAGCAGTAATTATTAGAAATATTTCTGATTATGGTAATTTAAACATTATCGATATGAAAATTACGAATCATGTAAGTGATGTTTCATTAAGTTTATTCTTATCAATTGCTTTAATGAGTATTGAATTAACAGAAATTTATCAACTCGCATTACCATTAACAGTTATTGTTCTAGCTCAAATTGTGTTTATCGTATTATTCTCAGTGTTTGTAGTATTCAAAGGACTTGGGAAGAACTATGATGCAGCAGTTATGATCGGTGGATTTATAGGTCATGGACTAGGAGCAACTCCAAATGCAATGGCAAACTTAGATGTTATTACGAAAAAATTCGGAGCATCACCAAAAGCATATCTAGTAGTACCAGTAGTAGGAGCATTCTTAATAGATTTACTAGGCGTTCCAATTGTTACACTATTTATAAACATATTTAGTTAAATAAAATAAGAAGAGGATTTCCAACTATTAGTGTTGGAAATCCTCTTTTCTATTTTGGGAATAATTATAGATAAAATACGGACCGATAAATAAATTACCGGTCCAGAAATGAGAAATACGGACCGATAAAAAAAATTACCGGTCCAGAAACGAGAAATACGGACCGATAAAAATAAATAGCGACCCGAAAACGGGAAATACGGACCGATAAAAATAAATAGCGACCCGAAAACGCGAAATGCAGGCCGATAAAAATAAATAGCGACCCGAAAACGCGAAATACAGGCCGATAAAAATAATTAGCGACCCGAAAACGACACATCACTCTAATAAAAATAAAAAACCGGGTAGACTCCCACGAGTCTACCCGGTTTAAATTTTAGTTTAGTTGAAAGAATGTATCTAATTCATCAATATTTAAAATGTTACCTACATAGAATGCACCGAAGTCACCATATCTAGCTGATACTTCGTCGAAACGCATTTCATAGATTAATTTTTTGAATTGTAACATATCATCACTGAATAATGTTACGCCCCATTCGTAGTCGTCTAGACCTACTGAGCCAGTGATAAATTGTTTTACTTTACCTGCATAGCTACGTCCAATTAAACCGTGTGAACGCATTAAGCTACGTCTATGATCCATATCTAACATATACCAGTTGTCTTCACCGTCACGTCTTTTATCCATTGGGTAGAAACATACATATTCAGAACGTGGTACTTCTGGATATAATCTTGCTTTTACATGTGGATTTTCGTATGGATCTTCGTCTGAATCACCAGCAAGGTAGTTTGAAAGTTCTACTATTGATACATAAGAATAAGTTGGGATTAAGAAATCACTTATATCTAATTTATTAAATTCATTTTCTAAAGCGTTTAATTGTTTAACATCTGGACGTAAGAACCATAACATTAAGTCTGCTTTTTGGCCTGTGATGTTATAGAAAGCATGAGAGCCTTCTTTATTATTATGAACTGTTTCTAAACCTTCAAGGAAAGTTTTGAATTCATTGATCATTGTGCTTCTATCATCTTCTGGTACAGTTTTAAGGCTAGTCCAATCTATCGCATAGAATAAATGCAAGCTGTACCAACCATCTAATGTTTTTGCTGCTTCGTTCATTTTACTTTCGCTCCTTTTAGAAAATAATATCTTCTTTATTAGTCTATCATACTAGAAACAGATTAAATGACTCAACTTTTTACATTGTTGTGAAAGAGAAATAGTGACGTTGAAAATTTATTGATATTGATTATCGATTTTATTTATTAGATAATGATAATAGATTGTTGAAAATTTATTTAATAGGAGCATAAATTTGTATAAATTAGAAAATGTATCTAAGAAATATAATGATAAGTTTGCTGTTAAAAACTTTTCTTTAACAGTAGAGCCAGGTTCTATAACAGGGATTGTAGGTAAAAGTGGATCCGGGAAATCGACTTTATTGAAAATGCTTAATTTTATAGAGCAACCAACTGAAGGTAAAATTATTTTTGAAGATAAAGAAATTAATCATGTATCTAAAAAAATAATTAGAAAATATAAAGAGAAAATAGGAATGGTTTTTCAAAACTATAATTTATTGAATAACTTGAATGTTTATCAAAATATTGCATTACCTTTGAAGATTATCAATAAAGAAGATAAACACAAAGTGAATGAACTGATTGAATTTGTAGGATTAGAAGATAAAATAAATAGCTATCCTGCTCAATTATCTGGAGGAGAAAAGCAACGTGTTGCATTAGCACGGTCTTTAGTCAGAAATCCAGATATTTTATTATGTGATGAAGCTACAAGTAGTTTGGATGAACACAACACTGAAATTATCATAAAAATGTTAAAGAATATTAACAAAGAATTTAATATAACAATCATTTTTGTCACACACGAATTGAATGTTGTAAAACAATTATGTGAGCAAGTATGTGTGATGGAGGATGGTCAATTGTTAGATATTATTGAAAATAGAACTAAAAGTGTTGAACAGGACACAGGTTCTTATTTAGAAAACGTGAAGCGGAGTATTGAAGAATGACGTTTTTAGAAAAAATTAATTATTATATGCCAGAACTTATCCAATCGTTGCAAGAAACTTGTATCATGCTAGGGTATTCAATGATCATCACTTTATTAATAGGTTTGCCTCTAGGGATAGCTTTGTTTTTATCAAATCCAAGCATTAAAGAATTAAATAGAAACTATTATTGGGCGTTTAATTTCTTGATTACATTTATTCGCTCATTCCCGTATTTATTATTTGTTATCAGTTTAATTCCATTAACTAGACTTATTTTAGGAAGTGCTTTTGGTCCTTATCCTTCCATCATTCCTTTAAGTATTGTTGGAATTGCGATCTTTTCAAGATTAGTTGAACAAGTATTACTAGATATACCTGGCGAAATAAAGACGCTAGCAGAATCATTAGGAGCAACAAAGTTTAAATATATATGGAATTTCATTTTAGTAGAATCCAGAAGCGGTATTATTTTGGCTTACACAACGACAGCAGTGAGTATGGTTTCATATTCAACAGTAATGGGGATTGTAGGCGGAGGTGGAATAGGAGATTTTGCTATTCGATACGGCTATCAAAGTTATGAAAATGAAATTATGTACTTTTCAATTATTATCATTATTATCAGTGTATTTATCATTCAAATGTTAGGGAATAATATTTCTCGAAAATTAGACAAAAGGAAGTAGTGTAGATATGAAAAAAAGTTTATTTATTATGATATTGATGTTTAGTGTTATTATTGCTGGTTGTGGTGCAAATAAGAAAGACAGTGAAGATAAAGTTATTAAAGTAGCTTCACAAGCACCTCCAATGACAGATGTAGTGAAAGAAGCAGCTAAAGAAGCTAAAAAAGATGGTTGGGAAATCAAACTTGTACAAGTAAATGATAACGTTGCATATAATGACATGGTAACGAGTAAAGAAGCGGATGCAAGTTTTGCTCAGCATAAACCTTTTATGGAAAAATACAATAAAGAAAGAAAAGCTAATTTAGTAGCAATACAACCCATTTATGATGCAAAAGTAGGGTTTTATTCTAAGAAATATAAAGATACAAAATCTATACCAAATGGAACAAAAGTTGCTATTCCAAATGATATCTCAAATGAGGGTAGAGCTTTAGCAATTCTTGAAGAACAAGGACTTATTAAATTAAAAGATGGTGTTGGTGTAAACGGAACGACTAAAGATATTGTAGATAATCCTAAAGATTTTAAATGGTTAAAAGTAGACTTGCTCAATTTAGCAGAAACGTATAGCGAATCAGATGTATCACTCGTTTATAATTATCCAACATATATATCAAAAATTGGATTAAAACCAGCTGATGCATTATTCCTAGAAAAAAATATTGATACTCGTTTTTCTATACAATTAGTTGCAAGAGAAGACAATAAAGATTCCGAAAAAATTAAAGCATTACATAAAGCAATGAAGAGTGATGCAGTAAAAAAATATTTAAAAGAGAAACATAAAGATACTTTAATACCTTCATTCTAAATATATTCAGAATAAAACCACGAGGCTCGGACAATTAATTTGTCCCGAGCCTCGTGGTTTTTAAACTTATTTGCTAGCAGTTTTAAATTCTATAATTCATCTCATATTTTTGGTAATAGTCTAAGATAAAGTTATACATAGTTTTACTTTTATTTTTTAATTGGTTATCTTTCTTTTTAGATATATAGATGCGTTTAGAAATCAGTAAATTTTGGTCTGTTGCATAAGGTATTTCAAAATTTCGACATACTGCTACAGGTAAATAAGTGAAATGTTTTCTGTTTTGAATAAAAATATTAAATAAAGCATCATCAACATAATTGAAATTATGATATTTAATACCTTTTTCATAAAGTTTATTTTTAATAAATTGATTGTATTCTTTGTAATTAGAAATAAAGAGAAAATGTTTAAAATTATTTGCTTCATAAATATAATCTTTTGGTTCATAAGCATCATACTCTGGTGGCGTTACTAATACAATATCTTCTCTGTAGAGGAAGTCACACTGTATATCTGAGTGTTCAATTTTAAAAAATGAAATTGCAAAATCAGCCTCTTCAGACATTAATTTATTAATAATTGTATGATTATCTGACGTTTCGACATTAAATATTTCATCAGGATGGTCTTTAGTAAAAGATAAAATAGGATCTGAAGTAAAACGATTACTTGATGTAATAATGTTAATGGTCTTTTCTTCATCAATTTTATTTTTTAACATACGCTCTTTTGCATAATCGATTTCTCCAAAAATCTTATTAACAGAACTTAAAAATATTTCGCCATTTTTCGTTAATTCTATTTGTCGTAATTTTCGTTCAAACAACTTAATATCTAATTCAACTTCTAAATTTTTAATCATTTTACTTAAAGCAGGTTGGCTAATGTATAGAAAATTAGCAGCCTTAGTGAAACTCATAAAATCTGCAACTGTTTTAAAGTATTTTAGCTGTAATAAATCCATTATATACCTCCTCACATATATAACTAGGTGGTTATGCGTATATACCTATATATGTATTTTTAATTATTCTAACATAAGCGTAACATTGTAAGTGAAATATACATTGGATATAAGCAAAGGAGAATATATATGAATATTGCAATATATGGAGCGGGTTCGTTAGGTACGATAATGGGAGCTTATTTATCACAATCTGCAGAAAACGTAGATCTAATTGATGTAAACGAAGAACATATTAATAAATTGAATGAAAATGGTGCAACTATAAAAGGGAGTATTGAATTTCATAGTAAAGTAAATGCAATTACTCCGGACAAAATAAATAAAAAATATGATTTAGTATTGTTATTAACTAAACAAATTTATAATAATGATGTATTACCTATTATAAAAAATATTTTAAATACAGATGGGATACTGCTATCTTTACAAAATGGTGTGCCTGAACATTTTATCAGTGAAACTATTCCGAAAGAGCAAATTATAGCTGGATCTGTAGAATTTGGTGCAACATATGCTGAACCTGGTGTATCAAATCTGACTACTACTTATGACACATTCAAAGAATACGCATTACAAATTGGTGAATTAAATGGTGTTGTTACAGAGAGAATCAAGAATATTAAAGAAGTTTTAGAACATATAGGTGGTGTATTTGTTTCATCAAACTTGATTGGAACAAAATGGTCTAAGTTGTTAATTAATAGTTCTTTTAGTGGTTTGTCTGCAGCATGTGGATGTACGTATGGCGATATAATGGATAATGAAGTAGGTATTCAATCAGCATTATATATTATCAGTGAAGGCATTCAAGTAGCTGAAAAACAAGGTATAGAATTTGAAATCATGTCTGGCGTTGATTTTACTCAATTTAAAATAATTGATAACATTGAAGAACAAACTAAAAAGTTGAAAATGATAATGGAATCAAACCGTAAATTGGAAGCAAGTATGTTACAAGACTTACAAAAAGGTAGAAAAACAGAAATTCACTATATTAACGGTTTAGTTGCACAAGAAGGAGATAACATCGATATACCTACACCATATAATGATAAAATTGTAGACATCGTATCAAAAGCGGAAAATAAAAAGACAGTTCCGCAATTTAGTGAAAGTATTTCGGAATTTGCTAAAATAATTGAGCAGAAAAAGGAGCTTTTAATATGAGAAAAGAAGAAATTAAAAATATCTCAGCTACACCATTGAATGCACCGGTATTTCCTGCAACTGACATGTATTTTAAAGATAGAGAATTTTTGAATATCGTTTATGAAACAGATATGGATATGCTCAAAGAAATTGTTCCAGAACCACTTACAGTTACGAGTAATTTAATAAAGTTTGAAGTCATTAATATGCCTGACAGTACAGGATTAGGTTCTTATATGGAAGCTGGACACGTTATTCCAGTAGAATATAATGGTGAAGCTGGCGAATTCTATCTTTCTATGTATGTAAATAACCAAGCAGCAATCGCATCAGGTAGAGAAGTTGCAGCTTTTCCTAAAAAAGCAGGTACGCCTAATTTATATGTAGACAACGACGTACTAGTTGGCACTTTGGACTACAACTCATTAAGAGTAGCTCAAGCTACTATGGGATATAAATATTATCGTATGGATGATGAAGAAGCTAAGTCAATCATAACAACACCACAATTTATGTTGAAACAGATGAGACACTACGATGGATCACTTTTAATGAGTGAATTAACACGCAGCCAAATAACGGATGTAAAAGTGAAAGAAGCATATAGAGGACCAGCAAGATTACAGCTTTTTGAACATGTAATGGCACCTTTAGCTGACTTTCCAGTTAAAAAAGTTGTAGATGCCCAGCACATTATTGTAGATATGAGATTAGGACAACCGAGTCAAATGTATAATTACTTAAATGATAATAATTAAGATAGATTGAAAATAGGTTGAGACAATTAAACTGTCTCAACCTATTTATTTTATATTATTCAAGATATAAATCATAAATTTGTGTATTTTTATAAAATTAATTCACAGTTCGGATACGTGAAAATTTATGAAAAAATGTTATAATTATGAATGGAAAAATTAAAGCAATCATATATAGGAGGCAATTATGTCTAATTTACTTAATGTCCTAAGTGACAAACTATCAGGTAAGAATGTTCGTATCGTATTACCAGAAGGTGACGATGCTCGTGTATTAACAGCAGCTGTTAAATTACAAGCTACTGATTTGGTTGCACCAATCGTACTTGGTAACGAAGAAGCAATTAAAGAAACAGCAGCGGGTGCTAATTTATCAATCGATGGACTTACAATTATTAACCCTGAAAAAAGCGAATTAAAAGCTGATTTAGTAGAAAAATTTGTTGAACGCCGTAAAGGAAAAGCAACAGTAGAACAAGCTGAAGAATTATTAAACAATGTAAACTACTTCGGAACAATGTTAGTTTATACTAATCAAGCAGATGGACTAGTAAGTGGTGCTGCGCATTCTACAGCGGATACTGTACGTCCTGCATTACAAATCATTAAAACTAAACCAGGCGTTACTAAAACATCAGGTGTATTCTTCATGACTAAAGGTGAAGAACAGTATGTGTTTGGTGATTGCGCAATTAACCCAGAATTAAATGCACAAGACTTAGCTGAAATTGCAATTGAAAGTGCTAAGACTGCTCAAGCATTCGGTATGTCTCCAAGAGTAGCAATGCTAAGCTTCTCAACTAAAGGTTCAGCGAAATCACCTGATACTGAAAAAGTATCTGAAGCGGTATCGATTGCACAAGAAAACTTGAAAGCAACAGACTTAAAAGATGTAGTATTAGATGGCGAATTCCAATTTGATGCAGCAATCGTTCCAGAAGTAGCTGCTAAAAAAGCGCCAAATTCTGAAATTCAAGGTGATGCAAATGTATTTATCTTCCCTAGCTTAGAAGCGGGTAACATTGGATACAAAATTGCACAACGTTTAGGTGGATTTGATGCAGTTGGTCCTGTATTACAAGGCTTAAACGCACCTGTTAACGATTTATCACGTGGCTGTTCAGCAGAAGACGTATACAGTCTTTCAATTATTACAGCTGCTCAAACATTATAATCGTGGAAACTTTGAAAGATTATTTTACACAAGAATGGCGATACATTGACCACACTTCAGGACTGCAGCCAATGCAGTCCTTTAGTTTCGATGATACATTTTGTGATCAAGTTGGAAATGATAAAAGTCCAAGTGTAGTAAGAACATGGATACACAACCACGTCGTGATATTAGGCATACACGAT
Organism: Mammaliicoccus sp. H-M34; assembly: GCF_022386495.1. Lineage (NCBI taxonomy): Bacteria > Bacillati > Bacillota > Bacilli > Caryophanales > Staphylococcaceae > Mammaliicoccus > Mammaliicoccus sp. H-M34. Next base: position 1,444 of record NZ_JAJNIK010000011.1, on the reverse strand, counting down.
TCTAGATTACCTTTTTTAAAAGATGGCATTGAATTTTTAAACAATATTAAAGGATACAGTGCAATCGTTCGAAATTCAGGTGGTTTAGGCGTTGTGTTAGACAAAGGTGTACTAAATATATCTTTGATTTTTAAAGGTAAACATGATGTATCCATTGATACGGGATATGAAGTGATGTTACGTCTCATACGTGAAATGTTTAAAGAAGAAACAAATGCTATTGAAAATAAAGAAATCTCTGCCTCATACTGTCCGGGTAGCTATGACTTAAGTATCAATAACAGAAAGTTTGCTGGTATATCACAACGAAGAGTTAGAGGTGGTATAGCAGTTCAAATATACTTATGTGTAGAAGGATCTGGAGCAGAACGTGCAAACATGATGAAAGAATTCTATCAACATGCATTAAAAAATGAAAAAACAAAATTTATCTATCCAACCATCATTCCTGAAAGTATGGCATCTATAAATGAATTATTAGATAAAGATTATACAACGAATGACATATTGTTCAAGTTGTTAGGAAGTCTAAAAACATTAGGTGCAACATTAAATATGAATCCCGTCACAACAGAAGAATGGGAGCTATATGATAAATATTTTGAAAGAATGATTGAACGAAATGATAAAATGGTACGAAATATGGAAAAACAATAAAATGACATTCTCAAACAACTGTTAAGGTGGTATAATAATTTATTGCTAAATTAGAAACCGAGAAAGGTGGGGAAACAAATGCGAAATAAATTTCAAGTCTGCGATGATTGCCAAGCTGTTAATTTACCATCACTACTGAAAAAATTAAAAAAAATAGATCCAGAAGCCGAAGTAGAAGTAGCATGCCAATCTTATTGTGGACCAGGCAGAAGAAAAACATTCGCATTCGTTAACAACCGCCCATGTGCCGCGTTAACAGAAGAAGAACTCATGGAGAAAATTCAAAAACAACTTCAAAAGAAACGCGATCCAGAAGAAGAAGAAAGATTGCGACTTAGAAATGAAGAACGAAAACGTCGACAAAAAGAAATAGACGAGAAGTTAAATAAGAAGTTGAATAAGTAGAATAGAGTTTTATGAAGTGAAGTTTGATTAAATCGGGTTAAAACGCACGAAGACTGTTGGGATATCGTGCGATTCGGACTAAATCGAGCCAAAACGCACGAAGACTTTCGAGATATCGTGCGATTCGAGCAAAATCAGGTCAAAACGCACGAAGACTTTCGAGATATCGTGCGATTCGGACTAAATCGAGTCAAAACGCACGAAGACTGTTGAGATATCGTGCGATTCAGGCAAAATTGAGCTAAAACGCACGAAGACTGTTGAGATATCGTGCGATTCAAGCAAAATCGAGTCAAAACGCACGAAGACTTTCGAGATATCGTGCGATTCGGACTAAATCGAGTCAAAACGCACGAAGACTGTTGAGATATCGTGCGATTCA
>NZ_JAJNIK010000010.1:0-90687 GCF_022386495.1 Mammaliicoccus sp. H-M34 | reverse complement strand
TGGTTAAGCCAATCACTCTTTGAAGTACTATAAGTACTCAATTATTGGAATTAACGTTGACATATTGTCATTCAGTTTTCAATGTTCATTTGTTAAATGTCTAAACAATATTGTACTAAAAACAACGATTGTTTTCAACTTGTTTCTTAACTAATTTTTAACACGTTTATAAATATATAACATTTAATGCGTATTAACAAGAGTTAATTTTACACTTTTAACAAAAACTTTAAATTTCTTTTTTGTTGTTGTGCTGTCGTTTTCAGCGACCTTTATATAATATCAAGTGGTCTTATAAAAGTCAATAATATATATCGATTTTTTTACAAAAAATTAAAAAACACAAGATTAAGGTGTAATAAACCTTTATTCTTGTGTTTTTGTTCATTTATCACTTACTTTTAATGCTATTTTCATGATTTGCTTTCTTCGCTTTTCTTTCTTCGAGAGACAATGCATTAAATTTTGGCAATGTAATAAGCTGATAAACATTACATAATAATAACCCAAATATTGTTAAATAAATCCAGCTTGTATCTTCTACTCTTAAAAATGGAATCAGTTCTACAGTAGTCATAACTATCATAAAGAACATAGATGGTATCCATAAATTCTTTTTAGATTGCTTATTTTTTAGATTGCTTGTGATGATTGCAAAAACAATAACGACTATAGGTAGCCAAATAAATGAAAGTATTTGATCAGTGCCACCAAATCTTAAAAATCTAAAATAGACTAGATCGAATATAGCAAATACCGTGACAACAATTTGTACATGTGGCCAAATCTTCCCAAATATTCCGATACCTAACTGATTTATAAACAAATAGATAAAATATGCTAACTGACTTATTGTGGCAACTAGTAGACCTACTACTATAAACCATACTGATGCCGCTATAAAGTTTCCTATATCTCCTGCAAATAAATACTTCGTTACTTTATCATAACCAAAAATTAAAGATGATAAATATGTAACGACAACACCAATAAGCAGTGTATTTCTATAAAATTGAATTAAATATTTTAAGGTCACTTGCTTACCTCCGCACTACTCTTCCATTGTTATATTAATTATATTTTTAGCAATTTGACTATAAACCTTACCTAGATCTTCATTTTCTTTATATATAGATGGTGAGAAATTATTTTCATCCCATTCTGGCTGACTTAAAGGAAGTTCTCCTAATAATGTTGTTTGAAGTTCTTCTGCTAACTTCGTGCCTCCACCTTTGCCAAATACATACTCTTTATTTCCAGTTTCTTTACTTTGGAAATAAGACATGTTTTCAATGACACCAATAATTGAGTGCTCAGTATGTTTAGCCATCGCGCCCGCTCTCGCTGCTACGAATGCAGCAGTTGGATGAGGCGTTGTAACAATAATTTCTTTACTTGAAGGCAACATTGTATGTACATCTAAAGCTACATCACCAGTGCCTGGAGGTAAATCGAGTATTAAATAGTCTAACTCTCCCCATTTAACTTCGGTAAAGAAACTAGTAATCATTTTACCGAGCATAGGTCCTCTCCAAATAACTGGCGCATTTTCTTCCACAAAGAAAGCCATAGAAATAACTTTAACACCTTCACGTTCAACAGGTATGATTTGTTCTCCTTCTACTTCGGGTTTTTCTTGAATACCCATCATATCTGGAACACTAAAACCATAAATATCAGCATCAACAAGTCCAACTTTTTTCCCTTGTCTTGCAAGCGACACTGCTAAATTGACCGCTACTGTTGATTTGCCGACGCCACCTTTACCTGAAGCTACAGCTATAAATTCTACAGGATTATCTTTAGATAACAATCCTTCAATTGTTTGTTCTTCCATTACTGCTTTAAATTTTTCTAGTGCTTCTGCAGACAATTCATCAAATCTTATTCCAACTGTTTTAGCACCATTTTCTTTTAATAAATCAACAATTTCCATTTGTAAATCTAATTGTGGCTGTCCACCTAACTTAGCAATAGCAACCTTCACACTGACATGTTCTTTCTCTTCTTTAATGCTTACCTCAATAATACCGCCTGTTTCTTTTAATGGTACATCCACAATTGGATCATGTAATGCTCCCACAAGTTCTTTAACCTGTTCTACAGATAACAAAGCTACGACTCCCCTTCTAAAATGTTTATCTATTCATCTTTATAATTAGTGTAACAAAAAAATTATACAAATAGGTAGTTTAATGTTCAAAAAACAGGCTGAGACATTAATTTGTCTCAACCTGTTTAAAATCTTATTTTGAGTGGTTAGGTATTCTAGTGTTTCGATTAATTTTCTCTGTTTTAAGAAATATTGAAAGTACAACTCCAAAGAATACGATAACTGTTAATACTAAGAACGCAATATTAATACCATGTATCATTGCTTGAGATTGTAATATTTCTGCTTTATTACCAGAACTTGCTACCTCTAATTGTTCTTTTGATGGATTAAAGTTTTTAGCACCAATTGACATGATTGTTACTAAAATTCCCGTACCAATTGAACCAGCAATTGTTCTTAAAGTATTCATCATTGCTGTTCCGTGTGATAATACTTCGTTTGGTATCGCATTTAAACCAGCTGTGTTAACTGGCATCATAATCATAGAAACACCAAACATTCTTACTGTATAAACGATAATCAAATATGCTAATGACGTATCGGTACTCAAGAATGCAAGCATCAACGTCGTGACACTGATAATTGAGAAACCTGTAATAGCGAGCCATTTTGCACCATATTTATCAAATAAGCGACCTGTTACAAGAGACATGATTCCCGTTACAATTGCACCTGGTAATAATAACAGGCCTGATATGAGTGCTGTATAACCTCTAGCATCTTGCATATACATTGGCATCAACAATGATGGTCCAATTAAAGATACCATTGAAAATACACCTATAACTGTCGTTAGTGCAAATGTTTTATATTTAAACACTCTTATATTCAATAATGGTGTTTCTAGTTTTAACTGTCTGAATATAAATACTATTAATGTAACAACACCAACGATCAATGTAATGATAACAGTAGCCGAAGTAAATCCTAATGATCCTGCACTACTGAACCCATACAGTAACGATCCAAATCCTACTGTTGATAAAATTAAAGATGGTACATCTAAATGTACATCTTTTGGCTTAGAAATATTTGTTAAGTATTTCGCACCAAAAGCTAATGCTACTACTGAAAATGGAATAATTGAGTAGAATGGACTTCTCCAACTAAAATTATCCACTAAGTATCCTGATAAAGTTGGTCCTAATGCAGGTGCAAATGAAATAACTAAACCTGCCATACCCATCGCAAAGCCACGTTTTTCTTTAGGGAATAAATTAAAGAGTACAAATTGCATAAGGGGCATCATAACTCCCGCACCCATAGCTTGAAGTACTCTCGCTAACATTAATATACTAAAATTAGGCGAAAGTGCTGCTACCAGTGTACCTATTGTAAATGATAACATCGCCATTAAATAAAGTGGTCTTGTATTAAATTTATCCATTAGAAATGCGGTCGCTGGTATCATAACACCATTAACTAACATAAATCCTGTCATTAACCATTGTCCTTGGTTAGCATCAATATTTAAATGTACCATGATTTCAGGTATCGCTGTATTTAATAAAGTTTGATTTAAAATTGCCACAAAGGCACTTACTAACATCACAGCTACGACTAGATTTCTTTTACCTTTTGAAATATCCTGAACATTCATGGTTTCAACTCCTTCTAAAATATACCTTTGCTATTATGCACTATTTTATTTCGGAAATCAAAATAAATGTTTCATCTATTTAAATTTTTACTATCTGGATAAAAGATTTCAGTACATATATATAGAATCGTAATAATAATTAAAATTACCCAGAATTCAATTTTTATTTGTGAATAATAAATATGCACTGTGAAATAAAACATAATTGTACTAACAGTAATGGTTAATAAATGGAAGGTCATGCCTTTAAAGTACGGATTATCATTCAATTTATTTTTGAATCTGTCTAATAAAAATTCAATGGCAACTAATGTGAAGTAACCAAATAAAATATAACTACCATAATAAAACAAGTTATCTATCACACTTTTATTATAATTGAATTCTGCCAAACCATAATAAATTAATATTCTACTTAAGCCAAACATACCAAAAGAAAGTAACACAATGAAAATTGCACCAGACAATGTGAAGATACTTATAATAATCAATAACGTCAATAATTGAAATAAATCAAAGCGTTTGTTTTTTCTTTTCATACATTGTTACTCCCTTTTGTATTCTTCGTTAAATGCTATCCCTATTTACTTCTTTAAAAATGATCGACCATGCAATCGTTAAAGTTACTGCGACGAGTATAATATAAAGCATAATATTTTGCACACCGTAAGTTAAGAATGGAACATCTAGCACATATATGGAAGCTACTATTAATGATCCAGTTGTACTTCCAATTGTTTTGAACAATGTGTAAATCGACATCATTGATCCTAACTGATGACTTGGTGCTTCTTCCTGAACTACTACTACATCTTTTGTATATACTGTTCCAAAAGATACACCCATCACAAACACAGCGAAAGGAATAATTACAATCCATTCTACTCCAGTTATAATTGCGAAACTACCAACAAACATTGCTAAGAAAGCCAACATATAAATAAACTTTAATTTTATTTTATCTAGTCTACCTAATATAAATGTAATAAACAGCCAACCGACCGACATAGGAAATATCGTTAATCCACTTTGTAGCGGAGAAAAACCTTGTTCATTCTGTAAATAGATTGGCATAAAAATAGTATATCCCATTAACATTGTTGAATATATTAAGTCGGTAAATAGAACTAAAATAATTTTCCTATTAAATGCTTCAATTGGAACAAATGGATTTTTAATACTTGTTTCTATTTTATATAAAGTAAAAGCGAGTGCTATTAATATTATGAAACAAATCCCCCTTACTATAAAAGGTATATGTTCAGCTACTATTAATAAGAAACTAGCTACTACACCATAAAATATAAGTAATCCCTTATAGTCTAATTTCGTTTTTTCTACTTTTTCTTGTTCAAAATTAAAATATTTAATAACGAGCCAGATTGATATTAAAGCTATAGGTACATTTATATAAAATAAAAAGCTCCAGTTTAAAGATTCTAATATTGCACCACCTAGTAGTGGACCTACAATACTTGATATTCCCCAAACACTTCCAACTATGCCCATTACTTTATATCTTTGTGGTATTGGAAATGCTAACTTTGGTACAACTTGTCCTAAAGTCATCATCACGCCTGCACCAAGTCCTTGAACAATTCTTGAAATGACGAGCAATGGAAAACTATTTGTCATTTCACTTAATCCACAAAATACACTACCAATTATAAAAACTGATATTCCAAGTAGAACTACAAATTTAATATTTATACGCTTAACTAATTCACCAACAATTGGTGTCATAAATACGACTGCGATTAAATATACTGTAAAAATTAATGCCACTTCTGTTTCAATATTAAAATCTCTTTGCATCGTTGGTGTTGCCAATGACACTATAGATGTTTCAATTGCACTCATAAACATAATGAGTACTAATGCTAGTACAATTCCTTTATTCTTACTCATAATTTACTCTCTTTCGTAAACAATTTTTCCGTTAACTATCGTTTTAATTGCTTGTATATTCGCTAACTCTTTTGGGTCAGTCTCAAATGGATCTTTATCTAATACTGTAAAATCTGCTTCGTATCCAGGTTTTATCTTTCCTGTTCTATCAGTTGTTTGTGCAATTTCACTTGCTTGTGTCGTATATAAACTCATTGCATCAAATATGGATATTGCTTCTTCAATGAAATATGCACCGTTTTCTCCATAAGATTGTCTATTTACAGCTGCATGAACACCTAACATCGGATTAGGCGTTTCTATAGGTGCATCAGACCCACCACCTATAATAATGTTCAAATCTAACATTGATTTAAATGGATATAAATATCTCGCTCTTTGATCTCCAACTTTATCTTGCACCCATGGGAAATCACTCGTAATAAACTGAGGTTGCACATCACATATTACGGGTAATTTAGAAACACGTTTTAGTAATTCCTCATTCAAAGTACTAATATGAATCAATCTATCTCTTAACCCTTTTGGTGCTGGATATTTTTCAATAGCATCTAATACCATCTCGCAAGCTTTATCGCCTATCATATGAACAGCTATTGCCCCATTATATTTTCTAGCTAGTTGAACTTTTTCATTCAATTCTTCTTGAGTATATATGGATAAACCATAATTTTCACCAGCTGGGTCGTTCGAATAAGGTTCTTTCAATAAAGCTGTGCTACCACCAAAAGCACCATCTGCATAGAATTTCATAGCATCTGGTTCTAACCAACCATCAACGAAAGTAGCTTGTTCATCCATCATTTGTTCATAAACACTAAAGTGACGTAACAAACGTACTCTAAATGGTCTTTGATGATCTTCTCCACCAACCACTGTTTTATAAGCGTTCAAGACATCTTTATAATCTTCGTAATATCCTAAATCTTCAGTATGAGATCCCGTTATGCCAAATTGATATAAATAATCTATAGCATTTTGTAAATGTTTAGTTAGCGATTGTTCATCTTCGTTAGAAGCTAATTCTTCAAAAGGTTCCATAGCTGTATCATAAATCCAGCCAGTTAACTCACCATCTTGTTTTTCATATGATCCACCAACAGGATTGTCTACATCATCTTTGACATCTAATATTTTTAAAGCTTTCGTATTGACGATTGCTGCATGTCTGCAAACTCGTTTAATGATAACTGGATTATCTTTACACAACTCATCTAAATCGTTCTTATCTAGTCTAATGCCATGTAATAAATTTTCATCATATCCTTCAGCAACTAACCATTCACCAGGTTCAAGTTGTTCAGCTTTTTGCTTAATCTTATCTTTAACGACTTCTATATTTGTTTCACCGTTTAAGATAACAGAGGAAAGCCATACACCTGTTCCAAGCACATGGATATGGGTTTCTACAAAACCAGGGAACATCGTACCCTCATTTAAATCTATTACTTCAAAATCATTTATATTGATTTCATTTAGATCATCTTGTGTTAATAAACTTTCTATTGTTCCATCATTAACGATAACACCTACATATGTATCTTCAGAATGATTCATAGTATATATTTTCCCATTGTTGAATAGCTTCTTCACCAGACCCATCTCCTTATAAATTAACATAAGTCAATTTTACATATATAAAAGCAAAAAAGACACCGATAAAATCGATGACTTTTTTGCACATACTTTCCGTGGTCATGTACTCAGTTTATTTCAATACATGCTTAACTGCTAATATCAATTCTTGTGTTCTATCTTCACCAAAATAATCACGATATCTTTTATCCGCTTCATACATATTGATGATCTCTAAATGTCTATCTTCTGTATAGTTCGGCCAACTATAAGTTAGCCATTCTCTGTGCAAGTCTGTTACTTCTTCTTGTTTTTCTAATGTGGCACCTTGTTGCACGAGATTATCTAATTTCTCTAATAATTTCTTTTCAATTTGATTTTTACCTTTAATTTCACTTTGACTCATATCTAAGAAATTGTCATCAGCTTGATCAATTTTATGACCGCTTCTGTCCTCGACCACTTCTCCTTGTACTTCTTCTTCTTTATTTAATTTTTCACGATTGAATGCTTCAAATTTTCTTTCATCTGACATGATCATGTCCCCCTATTCATATCGATAAATTATCTTATATTGTATATTTACCCCTTTTTTCAAAAATTAACAAAAGAACGACCAACTAATTATACATTTCCTTAGTTGGTCGTCCTTATTAAAATTATTTTAACCGTCTTTGTTCACCTTTTTTAATATGTTCATTGAATTTTTGGCTATTATTTCTTCTTTGATGTTTAACGAGCATTATTATGACATAGACTAAAATCAATCCAAATATTAGAGAAACGAATCCCATAAACTGTAAACCGCCTTGTTTACCATCACTAAATACAAAATAATAAAAGAAATAACCTTGTATTAAAATAATAATCGTAAGGACACTATAATACAAACGATAATTCATTTTGACCTCCTACATGAAGTACATAATTGCTAGAAAATGAAATATAGAGGCAACAAGGATAAAGAAGTGCCATATCATATGGAAATACTTTCTATTCTTTTGAGCATAGAACCATGCACCTATCGTGTAGCTAATACCGCCAATCATTATAAATAACATGAAAATTAAAGATGTTTTATTTATAATGGTTGGTAACATTAGTACAGCCATCCATCCCATAATTAAATACATTGCCAAACTCAATTTATGATTTACATTTTTAGCAGTAGATTTATAAATGATTCCCCAAATAGTTATACCCCACTGAACAGCCATAATGACCCAGCCTAACCAGCCACCTACTAATGACAAAGCTATTGGTGTATAAGTTCCGCAAATTGCTATATAAATCATACTATGATCAATGATTCTCATAATATACTTTTGAGGTGAAGATGAAGACATTGAATGATAAACTGCTGATGATAAGAACATAAGCATAATACTAATAATGTATATAGATACACTTGTTGATTTAAGTACACCGTCATTAATATAGCTTTCAACAGCTGCGTACGGTAAGAAGAATAAAAGTAAAAATGCTGGTATACCATGAGAAACTGCATTTCCTACTTCCTCTCCAAATGAGAGTGGCATTATATCTTTAAATGCTTCTTTAACTTTCCCGTCTTTTCTAGGATGAGACTGCATATTATTTATTTGATCCATTCATATACCTCTTTTATAAAAGTTGATTATTTTCTAAATCTTTTTGAGCTGTTTCTATACTATCTTTTCCTTCTTTATTTTTTAAAGGACTAAATTCTATATCTCTATTCACTTGAAGTGTAGCGAAAGTTTGAGCATATTGAAAAATATCAAAGTAGAATAATTCAAACTTTAATGATTCAATTTCAACTACACTGAAATCTTCATCTAATTGCTTAAGTTTTTTAACAGCTAAATGATAAGGAAGTGGTTTAGATGCTGCATCAATTAGAAAATCAACTTTAAACACATGAATACCAATATTAGCATTATCAAGTTTATTTACGTCTTCAGGAGTTAGTTCAGAATACTCAAGCACTCGTTTTTTTCCATCCACTGAAACAATACGACCTACTTTTTCATCTTCGTAAGCTTTAATTGATTTAGTTGTAACATCACTATTTTTCTCTATAGTATATCCAACAAATTCTGGATCTAATACTTTAACTAATGCATTATCAATGTTATTTAAGAATAAATACTCAACGCCATTCTCTTTCATTTCTGATAATAGATTATTCTTTTCTAATGATTTAAACACACCACCATTACCATTAGGTGTACGCATAATATGCTTATCAGTGTCTAAAATCAATTTACCTTCCGTAGTTAAAGCTACAATGTGGTCTTGCTTGAAAAAGTGAATATAATTTTCGTCATAATCAAAATACTTATGCTCTAGGAAGAATGATAACGTATCTTTATGGTTAACATCACTTGTCATAATGTACCAATGAATTGGCGTACCTACTTCTTCAGTTAAATTACGTAATTGTTCAGCTTGTCTTTCAAACAAACTTTTATCATTAAATGAGAATGTACCTTTTGGACCTTTATGTCCTAATCTAGTACCTTGCCCACCAGCCATTAATAAGACAGCGAATTTCCCATCTTTAATAGCCTTAATTCCTAATGATCTATAAGACTTCAACTCATCTAGTGTAAATTGACTTTTTACATCAAAATTAACTTGTTCTATATCTTCTGCAACTTCAATTGGTTTTCTATTTACATATACATCTTGGTATAAATCATTTATTTCATCTAAATCCAATCTATTAATATCTAAATCTAATTGTTCTTTCTCACTCTGACTCATCACTTTACTATACTCTAAAAAGTGTTCTTGTCCATGTTGTTTTAACATTGTTTCATCTAGCATTATAATACCTCCGAATATTTGACTCATTATCATTATACGACTTTAGAATGATTTGTCTAAAAATATCACAAAAAAATAATAATTAAAATGATTATTTAAAAAATAAACGGGTAAATATAATAATGTGTTGGTTCAAACACAAAATATTCCTATTAATAATAGGCCAAGGAGGATTTTATTATGAGTTTAGGAGATAAGTTCAACGACGCAAAAGACAAAGCAGTTGAAAAAGGTAAGGACCACGTAAACGAAAATAAAGATGAGTACACAGAAAAAGGTAAAGACTTCGCTAAAGATAAAGGCGAAGATTTAAAAGGTAAATTCGGAAAATAACATATTAATATTAATGAGGCTGGGACAATTAATTGTCTCAGCCTCTTTTCGTTATTTATATAAATAAACGATAAATATCTTTCCACCATAATATAATTGTAACAATCGTAAAGGCAGAAGATAAACTTAAATCAAGTGCCCCACCTGTTTTAAATACAATTGGCAATTTAACAGAGACATCTAATGGATAGAATAACTTCACACCCCTAGGCGTTAACATATCTAAAATAATATGAGACAACATACCTAATATTATAGACACTAAATAAGGTTCCGGTGCAGAAATAGTATTCAATCCCCAAAATATTAGAAATAAAAATAATAAGGAGTGAGTAAATGTTCGATGTCCAAAAATCAATCTTATAATAAGGCTAATTGGAAATAACTTCTTTCCAATATTACTTTTAAAATGGCAAATATCTGGAACTAAACTTGAAACGCCGCATAAACTAACTATCGTAAAAGAAGTGAAAACATCTTCTCCATAATAAATACTTAATGATGACCCGATGAATATACCGCAAGCTAGATGTGTTTTTCCTGTCATATTAATTTTTCCTCTTTTCAAAATCATTTTAATTTATTTTACCACAAAATACCGAACAAGTATACGAACACTTTGTGACTTTATCGTGATGTGTATCACAAAAAATAAATTCAAATGACGAAATTGTGAAAACAATCACAAAAGTATTGATTTGAAATAAAAGCCTGTTAAACTATAGTTGTAAGTCATATTAAACATAACCCTATACCATTGTTGAAATAACCCCCTTATTTCACAATAAAAAGCGTTCGTCTACAGAGACGAACGCTTTTTATTTAGCTTGCTTTATTTAAATTCTCTTGATTATTTGCATTTTCATTTGTTGTTTCATTTGATTGATTTTGTTTTTGTTGTTCTTTATTCGTATCTTTATATTGTTGATTGTTATTATTCGAGTGATTTTCTCGATGATTATTTTCATTCGTATTCAATTCATCTGTTTGATAATTTGAATCTTGATCTGATTGTTGACTGTTATCTTGATGTTGATCATCTTTAGGCAAAGTACAACCATCATCATTACATAAATAACCATCATGACTTAAATTTTGCCAAGCTCTCGTGAATTCTATTGTACTTTCTACATCATCACACTCTGCTTGAGAATTACCTTGATTTAACAAACAATTTCTTGCAGTATTATATACTTTTGTATCGAATTCTTCAGGTACAGTATGGTTGTTAGGTTTAACACCGTTAACATTTTCTTCTACTGGAATTTCTTCTACAGACTGCTTTTCATTATTTTCTATACTTTTGTTATTTTGAGCTTTATTTTTTTCTACTGTTTTATTGTCAATACGTTTTTCTTCTTTCGTTTTAACTTCATTTGTATCTTCTTCTGTTGTTTTTACGTTTGACGACTTTTCTTTATTTGTTTCATTATTCTTAGAAGATTGATTGTCACATGCTACTAGAAATAATAAGCAAACTGTTAAGAGACCATAAATCCATTTCATTGAATCACTCCTCGGCCTTTTTGCTTTTTCTTTCTTTTCTCTCATTAAAGACACTTCTTTCTTATAAAATAATTAAGCACATATTAAAACATAAGAATATCATACATGATAAACTGATATTAGTAAAAACTATTGTAACATGTAGGAGGTATTTGTTATGTATAAAGATGTTAAAAAGGATGAATGGACTGGTAGAACTGATAGCTTATCTTTACGCTCTGCATTCAGATTTCATCAAATTGTGAATTCGATTAATATCGAAAAAGATGATATTCAACCAAAGAAAGAATTTGAGCACCAAGTAAACATGGCGCTTATAGGTTTTGAATGTGATGAAGGTGTTTCTAGAAACAACGGCAGAACAGGAGCTGTTGATGGTCCTAAACATTTTAGAAAGTCATTGAGTCCCTTACCAATTCATAATGAATATTTACATTTAACAGACTATGGTAACGTCATTTGCAACAAAACTAAAATGGAAGATGCACAAGAAGAACTAGGAGATAAAATTTCTAAAATTCTATTACATAACCATTTCACAGTCATTGTTGGTGGCGGTCATGAAGTTTTATATGGACATTATTTAGGCGTGAGAAGAGCTAATAAAAACAAAAAAATAGGCATCATAAATATAGATGCGCATTTTGATATGAGAGATTATGATGAACAACCTTCTTCTGGAACAATGTTTAAACAAATTTTAGATCAAGATGACCAAGTCGGTTATTTTGTATTAGGTATACAGAAAAATGGTAATACAAAAGCATTGTTCGAAAGAGCTGATGAATATGGCGTACAGTATATACGTGAAGATGAACTACGTAGTCATTTATCTATCGAAACAATTACTTCAATAAATTCATTTATTGAAGAATACGACGAAATACTCATAACATTATGTACAGATTCAATCGATGTTAGTTATGCACCTGCTGTAAGTGCACCTTGTATAATGGGATTACAACCTCAAATTGTACAAACAATTTTACAGTTAGTTACAAATTCAAATAAAAGCACAAGCATTAGTATTGCAGAACTATCACCAAGATTCGATATTGATAATCGAACTTCGAGATTACTTGCAAATATTGCTTCAAACATTTATCACGATCAAGCAGAAGTTATTCAATCACAATGGGAGTCATAAACAATGTCAGAATTTAAAAAAGGTATTATGTATGCAACTTTCGCATATATAATTTGGGGTATTCTTCCAATATACTGGAACCTCGTAAATGAAATTGGTCCATTCGAAATACTAGCCCACCGCATAATATGGTCCGCTGTATTCATGTTGTTATTATTAACATTTACTAAACAACTATCAATGTTCAAAAATGCAACAATTAAATTATTTGAGCAAAAAAAAATGTTATTAGCGATTATTGCTGCAGGTTATATTATTACAGTTAACTGGGGTACATTTATTTGGGCAGTTAATAACCATCACGTACTTCAAGCGAGTCTAGGCTATTATATAAATCCTTTAATGAGTATATTCCTAGCTTTTATATTTTTAGGAGAACGTTTCTCAAAAGCACAATGGATAGCAATTGCACTAGCTTTTATAGGCGTAATTTATATGACTTTCCAAGTCGGTGAATTTCCGTACGTATCGATACTATTAGCAACTTCCTTTGCATTGTACGGGTTAATTAAGAAAGTAGTAGATATCGATGCTTTTAGTAGTATTACAATAGAATGTATTGTCACATTACCAGCAGCACTTATTTATATATTCTACTTATCACAAAATGATGCTATTACTTTTGGAATGAATCATTCTAGCGGTTGGTTATTACTATCTGGCGCAATAACTGCAATACCACTTATACTATTTAGTGCTGGAGCTAGAAGAATACCTCTTTCACTAACAGGGTTCATTCAATATATCGGTCCTACTCTTATGTTCTTTATAGGTATTTTCCTACTTGGTGAACAATTTGATGTTGACCAGTTAATTACATTTATATTTATTTGGGCAGGTATAATTCTTTATAGCTATACTAAATATGTTGAAATCAATCGTAATCGAAAGAAATTAATAAAAGATTTTTAAATAAAAAAGAGTGGGTGAGAAATCTAATTTTATAAAAAGATTTCTTCCCCACTCTTTTTTCACTTTAAAATATTTCTCCACACGTAGTGGCTAATAATGCTTTTATTGTATGCATTCTATTTTCTGCTTGTTGAAATACTTTAGAATAGTCTGATCTAAAAACGTCATCAGTTACTTCCATACACGTTACACCAAATTTTTCGAAACAGAGTGCCCCCATTTCTGTATTCAAATCATGAATGGCAGGTAAGCAATGTAAAAATAAAGTATCATTTTTACCTGTTAAATTTATAAGGTTCTGATTCACTTGATAATCCTTTAATAATTCAAAGCGTTCTTCAAGTTTGTCTTCTTCCCCCATTGAACACCATACATCTGTGTATATGACATCACTTCCATAAATACCTTCTTGAATATCATCCGTGATTAACACTTCGCTTTGAGATTTTTCGCTAAGTGACTTGGCCATCTCTTGAATTTCTTTATTAGGATGCAATTCTTTTGGCGCTACTATATGGATATTTACGCCAAGTATCGCACTTGTTACAAGCAATGAATTCGCAATGTTATTACGACCATCCCCGATAAAAGTCAAAGTCTTTCCTTCATATGTACCAAAATGCTCTTTAATAGTTAAAAAGTCAGCTAACATCTGTGTGGGATGCCACTCATTCGTCAATCCATTCCAAACTGGTACTTTTGAGTATTTCGCTAAGTCTTCTACTGTTTTTTGATCATAACCTCTAAAAGCAATACCATCAAACATTGAGCCTAATACAATTGCTGTATCTTCTACAGATTCTTTCTTACCAAGTTGTAAATCTTCTTTACCAAGATAAGAAATATTCGCCCCCATTTTAGTAGCAGCTACTGTAAAAGCAGAACGTGTTCTTGTAGATTGTTTCTCAAATAATAAAGCAATATGTTTTCCGCTTAAAAAACGGTGTGGGATCTGATGCTTTTCTTTGAATTTTAATTCTATAGCTAAATCAATAAGTGTTTCTAATTCTTCTTTAGAAAAATCAACTTCTTTTAAAAAACTCGTCTTATTTAATTCCTTTAACATAGATATCTTCGTCCCAATGAAACCAGCTCCTTATTTATTTATAAAGATAATATTACAATACAAAATCCTCTTTGTAAATAGTTATTCAATATATTGCATAAAAATACTTAATTTAATTAGTATGACATATTAAATAAAAAACATGACACATTTTCTTTATTATCTGTTGAAAACGGATACATAATGCGTTATGATGTAGTCATCAAACAAAAGGATGTGTTAGTTATGGCAATGAGAGTATCTAAAGACAACAATCAAGTTCATATTCAATGGAGAGTCGCTGATATTACAATTCCAAATAATGAAATTAAAGACATTAAGGAAGATCAGGATATTCACGCTTTGTCTAATGAAAATCAGGATCATATCGTAAGAATTGGTTCAACTTTTGGTAAAACAAATCGCGTGATCATTGAAACAAGTGAAAAAGAATACATTATTTATACACATGCTGATAAGAAGGTATATAACGAACTAACGAAAGCGTAAGTTTGAATCTTCTATCATTTAAAATAAACACCGCGAAGTCCTTATTAATCGACTTCGCGGTGTTATTTATGTCATATTCATATTAAATATTATGATACATTTT
Organism: Mammaliicoccus sp. H-M34; assembly: GCF_022386495.1. Lineage (NCBI taxonomy): Bacteria > Bacillati > Bacillota > Bacilli > Caryophanales > Staphylococcaceae > Mammaliicoccus > Mammaliicoccus sp. H-M34. The sequence goes on along the minus strand of NZ_JAJNIK010000010.1, from coordinate 75,121 downwards.
CAATGCGTGCTAACATATAGATGAGGAGTGATGCTAATTATGTTAAGAGAATTAAATGGGCTAAACGCCATTATTACAGGCGGTTCTAAAGGTATAGGTAAGTCAATTGCTATAGCTTTAGCTCGTGAAGGTGTAAATGTAGCAATAGCGAGTAGAAATGTCGAAACTTTAAAAGAAGCTGCCAATGAATTAAAACAATATGACGTTAAAGTTTTTTATAAAGAAACAAACATAGCACATCATAAAGATGTCCAACGCTTTATCGAAGACTCATATCATGCACTCGGTTCAATTGATATTGTAATTAATAATGCAGGTATAATGAAAACTAATTCATTTTTAGAAGTTAGTGAATCAGAATTCGATCAATTATTTGAAACGAATGTTAAAGGAATTTACTATGTATTACAAGAATCATTACCTTACTTAGTTAAACAAAAAAGTGGTGATGTCATAAACATTGCATCTATGTCTGGATTAAAAGCAAATGCTACAAGCAGTGTTTACTCTGCTACTAAGTATGCTGTAATTGGAATGACTGAAGGTATTATGCAAGAAATGAGAAAGCATAATATTCGCGTGTCTTATTTAACACCATCAGCTGTTCTTACTGATTTGATAGGTGAACCTCAATTACAAGAAGATACAATGACACACCCTGAAGATGTAGCAGACGTTGTAATAGCACAATTAAAATTACAACCAAGAACATTTATGAAGACAGCACAAATTTGGGCAACAAACCCTACACCAAAGGAATAGGAGCGATTAATATGTATGTAGTAACAAACAGAATTAAAATGAAAAAAGGTTATGCAGAAAAATTAGCACCAATGTTTACTAAAGGTGGCGCTTTGCAAGAAATGAAAGGTTTCATTAAAGTAGAAACTTGGAATATGCAAGATATAGAAGAGAACGACGAATTACACGTAAACATGTGGTGGGAAGAATTAAAAGACTTTGAAGTTTGGAAAAATAGTGATGCTTTCAAACAAGCACATAATCGTGATGGCGATTCTAATAAAGACAAAGGTGAATCACCAATGTTAGGGTCAGAGATTGCTATTGCAAAAGTAGAAACAACTATCGAACCAAAATAAAAAGTACTGATGTGAATAAAAAAATGTCGACAAAGTCTAAACCTTTGTCGACATTTTTATTAAAAGAATATATGCGCTAGTATAACAATAATTGGAAGAGCAATTATTGTACGTATAATATAAATCATAAAGAGTTTCCCTAGGCTAACTGGTATTTTAGAACCAAGTATTACGCCCCCTACTTCAGATAAATAAATTAATTGAGAAATACTTAACGCACCTACAATAAATCTTGTCATATCACTTGGTACATCACTAATTAGTAGTGATGGCAAGAACATATCTGCAAAACCGATTAATAATGTTTCAGATGCTTCTTTAGCATATGGAATTTGCATTAATTCTAGTAATGGAACAAACGGTGCTCCAAGAATACTGAATGTTGGTGTATATTCTGCAACAATTGTTGCTAAAGTACCAATTGTCATTACAACAGGCAGTACAGCTAACCACATATCTAAAACTGTCTTAACACCATTTACAAAGAATTGTTTTACTCCTGGTGATTTAACTGCTTTTTCTGTTGCTTGTTCAAATCCCCATGTAATAGGATTATGGGTCTTAGGTATTTTTTCGTTTAATTGTTCAGTACTTCCATCAGAATATTGATCAGGAATTTGCTTCAACGGCCAAATTCTAGGCATTATAAATGCTGCAACAATACAAGCTATAATAACTGATAAATAAAACTGGAAGAAATAATCCATTAAACCGATTGTTTGAGCAATAACAATCGCAAATGTAATAGACACAACTGAAAATGTCGTTGCTATTACAGTAGCTTCTCTTCTAGTATAAAACCCTTGTTCGTATTGCTGACTTGTAATCATAACACCAACTGTTCCATCGCCAATAAAAGATGCAAGGTTATCAACTGTAGATCTTCCTGGTAATTTAAACACTGGTCTCATGACAGGTGCAAACATTGGTCCTAAAAATTCTAATAAACCAAAGTCCATCAACAATGGAAGGAATAGACCTGCAAAGAAAAATACAGCTAGTAAAGTTGGTAATAAATCATTATAAACCATTAAACCTGTATTTTCGTTCACTACAATGCCCGGTCCAAAATCGAAATATATACAAATGGCAAATATAGCACCTATTATGCGTATTACAACCCATATCCAATTCACATTAAATAGCTCATTAGTTATAGATCTCTTAGTAGAACTACTAAATACAGTAGAATAAATTAATGTCATCACTGCAGAAAAACATATTAAGAGCATAATAATTAATCCTGCATAATCCCCTATCCAACCTAAAACGGTATTTGCTAAAAATGCAACAGGTAAACTAGTCTCTGGATTACCTTTATCGTCTGTTACTGTTATTGGAACTAAAAAGAGGTAAATCCCTAATAATGATAATATTATAAATTTTAATCTTCCCACTAATACACTCGATTGTTTCATACTTTCTCTCCTTTTCGCAAGACTAACTATACACAATAATTAATAAATATTCAATACTATTCATCTCTAATTTTATTATATATTTTTATGTAAGCGCTGTCATTAATTTTTAGAAAAATAAAAGTGAAACGAGATAATAATATGCAATAAAATTTTGTAAATCTTAACTTTAATATTTTTAAATATTCAATCAATTGAATATTATCCGTATGATATATTGATGATTACCACTTTTTCAATTAATTTTATACATAAAATATGTACAGACATTACGATTGTTCGGGTATTAAATTTTATCTGTATTTTTACAAATCACACTGTTATAATCATGATTATATGTCAAAGAGAAGGAGTTATATGATGTCGAAAGCTCGATTAATCACATTTATGTTAAGCGTATTTGTCGTAGGAATGGTTGAATTGATGATTGCGGGGATTCTTACTTTAATGAGTAAAGATTTAAATGTATCTGAAGCAATAGTTGGCCAACTCGTAACAGTTTATGCATTAACGTTCGCGATAAGTGGACCAATACTTGTTAAAGTCACAAAGAACATATCACCAAAGACCGTCTTATTAGTAAGCATGGCTATTTTCATATTAGGAAACTGTATCATCGCTTTCTCACCTAATTTTACAATATTAGTTTTAGGTAGAATATTATCATCTGCCGCTGCAGCTATTATAGTTGTTAAGATTTTATCATTAACTGTCGTATATTCTAATCCAAGTGAACGAGGTAAAATGATTGGACTCGTGTATACAGGTTTTAGTGCCGCCAATGTATTAGGTGTTCCACTAGGTACAAAAATTGGTGACCTAGTAGGTTGGAGAATGTCATTTGTATTTATATCACTTGTCGGGGTTGCAGCTATTATATTAATCGCATTTAATGTAGCAAGTAATAAAATAGATACAGTTGAATCATCTCAACAAAATCAAGGATATAAGATTATTGATAAACTTGAAATTGTTAAATATTTAAGTATCACTTTCTTAATACTTGCAGCTAATTATGTTGTCGTAACATATATCAGTCCATTATTATCAATTTATGGATATGACTTAAATATTGTTTCCATTGTATTGCTCGTTGCGGGACTTGGTGCAATTCTTGGAACATCATTAGGAGGATATATTACAGACTCATTAGGCAGCAAGAAATGGTTGTTAATTTCATTAAGCACTTACACAGTATTAATGCTTATTTTCCAATCATTTTTACCTATATTAATTATTACTCTAGTTGGTGTATTCTTATGGAATATCGTTCAATGGGGATCGAATCCACCAATTCAAATAGGTATTATCTCTCAAATAGAAGGAGATACTAGTGCTGCTATGAGTTGGAACATGTCCAGTTTAAATGCAGGAATTGGGGCAGGTTCATTATTAGGAGGCATTTTTGTATCTTACTTTAATGTCGTGTCAAGCTTATATGTAGCAGCTGTATTAAGCTTTATCGCATTTTTAATTTGCTTAACACTTAAAAAGAAACCTAAATCACAACAAGTATAATAAAAAGCGACCGGAAAATTTCCGGTCGCTTTTTTTATATCTATTATTGTAATTCTTTACCATTTTGTGATTGGTTTTCTTCATTAGAAGATGCATTTTTTTGTTCGTATTCTTTTTTACTCATTACATCATCAACGTGCATGTTAACTTCAACAACTTCAAGGCCAGTCATATGTTTAACTTGTTCTTTAACTAAGTCTGACACTTTTTTGAAGATTCTAGGAGCTGATTCACCATATTCTAAAATAACTTTTAAGTCTACAGCTGCTTGTTTTTCTCCTACTTCAACAGTTACACCTTGTGTTACGTTATTTCCAGAAGTGAAACGGTCAGTAAAGCTAGATGCAAATCCGCCTTTCATATCTAAAATACCTTTAACTTCTCTTGCAGCAATTCCAGCAATTTTTTCTACTACTTCATCTGAGAAAGATAATGTATTTGAAAATTGTGGTTCTTGAGCTTGAGCTTGTTGTTGTTGAACTTCACGTTCTTGTTCGTTTACACCAGTTTGTTCATTGTAACTGCTTTTTGCTTTGTTGTTGTCTACGTTTGCCATAATAAATTCTCTCCCTTAGTTTATAATTTGTTTTAATTTTTTTATTTATATATTTAGCAGTCTAACTAATTCTGTTAAGGAAATTTAAAAACTGCTGTGTACAGTCTTTAATATACCCTAGCCCCACACCTATTAAACATAGGACAAGAATTAAAACTGTTTTCCAAAAACCAATAGTTAAAAATAAAACTGCTAAAATTAACATCGCTATAAAACCAATAATTCTCCATTTATATTCTTTAATAAAATTAATGAATTGATTCGGATCTTGATTTTCATTTGGCATAACCGGAACCTCCTATCCTTGTCTTATAATACTCTTGTATCACTCGTTTTCTGATCTCTTACATTAATCTCGATATTTTTCACTGGTATTTCAGAGAAATGTTCAACATTTTCTTTAATATCCGATTTGATACGATCAGTTAATGTTTGAATACCACCTGTCTCTGAAACTACAAAGAAATCAGCTTTAACTGTTGCATAAGATTTGTTCTTCTTGTTATAAAGTTTAGCTACAACATTTGGTTGACGAACTTGATCGTATTTTTGAATTGTACGATAAACACATTTTTCAACTGAATTTCTCGTAATATATATGTGACCATCCTCGTAGTCACGGTGTAAGCCTGGTTTCTTATGTGTTGGTTTAAATGTCGCAAAGAACATTAGTAAACCAAAGAATATTAATACGCCAGCACAAGCAATCAATGTAGGTTCAAACCAATTATATTTTAATAACTGTTGTTGATAGCTCTTAATTTGGCTAATATCCAAGTACATAAAAAGAAGCGTGCCTACAACTACTATTATGAACAAGCCTAGGAAAAAATTCTTTAATCTTCTCACTGGCAACTGCACCTCCTATGTAAAGTTCTATTACTACTCATAGTTATACCCCTAAAATGATTTCGAAAACAATATTTTATATTTAATTTATATTTTTAGTTAAAATTTTAATAAACTAGCAAAGTTGATTTCAATTTCTTTGAAAATTTTATTTGAAACTGGATTTTTTAAGTCTGTACAATATACTATATTCAAAAATAAAAAAATGCTTTCAATCCGAATTAATTCGGATTGAAAGCATTTTATATATGTGTTGATTTTTGCATTAAATATAAGAAATATGGTGCTCCAACTATTGCAACGATAATTCCTGCTGGTAGTCCATTAGGCTCTAATACAATTTTACCAATTGTATCTGCTACGACTAACAATATTGCACCGTTTAACACGGCTATTGGTAAGTATAGTTGATGTCTTGGTCCTACTATACTTCTAGCAATATGTGGCCCCATTAATCCTACGAAGCCAATTCCTCCTGCTACTGAAACTGCTGCAGATGATAACACAACAGCTAAGAAGACGAGAAGGATTCTTTCTTTATTATTATTAATACCGAAAGCAACTGAAACTTGTTCGTTTGTGCTTAAGACATTTAATACATTCGCTTTATAAAACAAGAATGGCATTACGATTGCTAACCATGGTACAAATGCAAACACGAATGGCCATTCGTCTCCCCATATATTACCTGCAAACCATCTTGCTATAAATTCCATTTGATCTTGGTCAAAAGTAGACATGATTGTAATAGATGCCCCACTTAATGCAGTTGATAAACCCACACCGATTAATACCATTCTCACCGGGTTTATTCCTTCACCTTTTTTATGACTAAAGATGAATATTACCATAGCTGTAGCTAAACCACCTAGCATACTTACAAGTGGTAATACATATACAAAGTCGCCTGCTTTGATAGTACCAACTACTAAAAACAATGTAATCATAAAGCCGCTTCCTGCGTTAATACCCAATATACCAGGCTCTGCTAGTGGGTTCTTTGTAATACTTTGAAGTATTGCACCACTCAACGCTAAGCTTGCTCCTGCTAAGATTGTAATAAGCATTCTTGGCATTCTAAATTCATACAAAATCATAGTATCTAGTTCGTTACCTTGACCTAAAATTGTTTTGAAAAATTGGACAAATGACATCTTAAATTCGCCAGTTGTCATCGCAAATCCCATTGATGCGATGAGTACGACTACTAAAATGGTAAAAGTTATGCGTTGTTTTCGAATTATTTTAGGATGTATCATAATATTTTACCGTCCCTTCTTACAAGATAAAGGAAGAACGGTACACCAATAATTGAAATAACTGCTCCAATTGGTGCTTCTCCTAACATTCTCGCTATCATATCTGCAAATAGAAGAATAAATCCACCTAATACTGCTGATAAAGGGATAACGCGTTTATAATCTGTCCCTATCATAAATCTAACAATATGAGGAACCATTAAGCCTACAAAAGCAATCTGACCTACAATAGATACAGCTATACCTGCTAATAATATTGTAGCAATTAAACTCGTATACCTAACAACTGTACTATTTTGTCCCAAACCTTTTGAAAGTGTATCACCTAAACTAAGTATTGTAAGTTGTCTACTCATCATAATTAACACTATTAAAATAACAACAACTATCGGCGTTGAAATCATAAGTTGTTTCCACGTTGTACCACTTACGCCACCAACACTCCAAAATGTTAATGTTTGATTTAATTTAAATATTAATGCGATTCCTTCACTTGCAGCAGTCAATAGCGCAGATACTGCAGCACCTGCAAGTACAAGTCTCATTGGACTAAATCCACCACGTTTAGATGAACCGACACTCATTACAAGTACCCCACCGATTCCAGCTCCAACAAATCCCGCAAGCATAAGTGTAAAGTACCCTGCACTTGGTATTACTGCTAAAGTTAGTGCAAGCATCATACTTGCTCCAGCGTTAAGTCCTAATAAACCAGGATCAGCTAAGCCATTACGTGTAACACCCTGCATTACAGCTCCAGATACTGCCAGTGCCATTCCGACAATAACTGCTCCAATTTCTCTTGGAATTCGTATTTCTCTTAAAATATTATGTTCCTCTATTTGAGGATTATAGTTGAAAATTGCATCATAAACCATTTGAATCGAAGTTGTTTTTGCTCCGAATAAAAATGACAGAAGTAAAACAGCTACAAGTAAAATAATTGTAACTGTTAAAATAATAGGATAGCGATTTTCTTTAATTGTTTTTGATTGAGTCATCAGGCTGCCATCCTTTTATAACTTTGTGTAATGTTTACATAGTAAATTATATGTTACAAGCATTGGCTTACCAGTTCTAGGATCTGTTGAAAGTTCAGCATCAATGTTAAACACTTCTTCTAAAATCTCGTTTGTTAACACTTCTTCTGTTTGACCTTGAGCAACTATTTCTCCAGCTTTCATAGCTATTAAATGGTCAGAAAAACGTATTGCTTGGTTGATATCATGTAAAACCATGATAATCGTACAACCTTGTTCTCTATTTAATTCTTGAACAAGTTCTAGAATTTCAAGTTGATGTGAAATATCTAAATATGTTGTTGGCTCATCTAAGAAAATGATATCTGTTTTTTGAGCAAGCGCCATAGCAATCCATACTCTTTGTCTTTGACCACCACTTAAATCATTTATTGCTCTATATTTAAAATCATGAGTTCCGGTAACGTTTAAAGCCCACTCTATTTCCTCTTTATCTTGTTTAGATAATCTACCAAAACCTTTTTGATGAGGAAATCGTCCATAAGAAACCAGTTCACCAACTGTTAATCCATCTGCAACATCAGGAGACTGAGGTAATATCGCAATTTTTTTAGCAATTTCTTTTGTAGAAGTTGAATGTAAGTTCTTTCCATCAAGTAAAACTTCTCCAGTTTGTACATTTAAAATACGGCTTAATGCTTTAAGTAAAGTTGATTTACCACAGCCATTTGGACCGATTATAGAAGTTACTTTACCATCAGGTATTTCTAAGTTTAAATCATTAACTATTAATTTTTCACCATAACCTATTGAAATGGCTTCTCCCGTTAAACGATTCATAAAGAACCCTCTTTCTATTAAAAATAGACTCTATTTATTATGCTTATTTGCTTAATTGTATTTTTTTGTAAATGATAATCATTATCATCATTCATATCTATGTATTATATCATTTAATGGGGTCTTTTTCTATCATTTAATGAATATTTTCACGTTATATTCACTTTTGAGACAAATAAAAACAAGCTAAGAATCCCCTTTTTCTTAGCTTGTTTTTTAAATTATTCATCCACAAGGAAACCATTTCCGAGTACGTCCCTCACATCATGGACAACTACAAATGCATTTTCGTCGAATTTCTTGATCATACGTTTAGTTCTAGAAAGTTGCGTTTTAGCAATTACTACATACAAAACATCCGTATCTTTTTTCGAATAATATCCTCTACCATTTAAAATCGTACATCCTCTTCCAATTTGCTCATCTATCATTTTAGCAATTTGATCAGGATTTTGAGATATAATGGTTACGGCTTTTTTAGGGTTTAAACCTTCAATAACAAAGTCCATAACTTTAGTACCAACGTATAAAGATATCACTGTTAGTAATGCTTTTTCTAACGGCATTACAGTTAGTGAGAACATGACTACGATAAGGTCAAAGAATAGAAGAGCATATGATGTATTAACATCTAAGTATTTATGAGCTATTCTTGCAAGGATTGTTGTTCCAGCAGTTGTTCCGCCAGATAATACTATTAAACCAATACCTAGACCGACCATAAATCCACCAAAGATTGTGTTAATTAATATTTCGTGTGTCTCAACAACCCATGAACCTGTCAGACCTAAAAATACCGATATCGCAATAACCGCTATTATTGTATAAATTGTACTTCTCTTACTTAAAAATTTGTACCCTAACGCGATTAAAACAGCGTTTAGTATAAACGTTGACCACGCTGGTGATATATCAAAAGCATAAAGTAGAATCAAAGAAACCCCGGTTACGCCACCTTCACCTAAATTAGCTGATATAATAAAGGCATTTACCCCAGTAGCAAATATGAATGATCCTACTAGTATTAATATCATATCTCGTAATAATCTATTTTTCATGACCTTACCTCCTTTTTATTTTTCAGCAGACATATAGATACTACCATAATCAGCAAATCCCCTCAACATGCCTATTTCAAATACAAAAAGGGAGTGGGACAGAAATCTAATTTTATAAAAAAGATTTCGTCGTCCCACCCCTGCAAAGATAATATTTTTATATTAAAATTGTTCTTCGAATGGTGCTTGTATATCTTTTAGTACTTTAACAGAGTTATCAAATAATGCTTTTTCCTCTTCATTTAAAGGCATTTCGATTATTTCTTTAATACCAGATCTATTAATTAAAGCTGGTACACCGATATAAACACCTTCATGTCCATATTCACCTTCTAGATATCCAGAAACAGTTAACACTACATCTTGATTGTTTAAAATTGCTTTAGTAATACGCATAAGCCCCATTGCAACTCCATAGTATGTTGCACCTTTTGCTTCAATAATTTCATAAGCTGCATCTCTAGTTTGAACAAAAATTTCTTCTATTCTATGTTTACGTGTTTCATCTTTTTCTATTATAGATCTTAATGGCTTACCTGCAATATTTGCGTGTGACCATACAGGTAGCTCAGAATCTCCGTGTTCTCCAATAATATTTGCATGTACGCTTTGTGGAGCTACATCAAATTCTTCGCTTAATAAATATCTGAATCTTGCTGTATCAAGAATTGTACCTGAACCGATAACGCGTTCTTTTGGTAAACCAGAGAATTTCATTGTTGCATAAGTTAAGATGTCTACTGGATTTGTAGCAATTAAGAAGATTCCATCAAATCCAGAACTCATAACTTCATCGACTATAGCTTTAAAGATTTTCATATTTTTTGCTACTAAATCCAATCTTGTTTCACCAGGTTTTTGAGCCGCACCCGCACAAATCACGACTAAATCAGCATCATTACAATCCTTATATTCGCCTGCTTTTACTTTGACTGGAGAAGGACCATAAATTGTTCCATGGTTTAAATCCATAACATCTCCATTTACTTTCTTCTTATCTAAATCTATGATGACAAATTCATCACAAATACCTTGATTGATCATTGAGAATGCATAACTAGAACCTACTGCACCATTTCCTACTAATACAACTTTGTTTCCTTTAAATTGTTTCATTATAACCGCTCCCTGTTTATTATTATAAAATCATCGCTAATATGAATGTCCACACACATATGAATATTAAAAATCCTATACTATATTTCAAAGTCATTTTGAGTAATTCTGACTCTTTACCAACTTCACCTACTGCTGCTGTTGCAATAGCTATTGACTGTGGTGAAATAAGTTTAGCTGCTACACCACCAGCAGTATTTGCTGCAACTAGTAATGGGCCACTTGTGCCAATTTGACTTGCTACAGTTGCCTGTATAGGTGCAAACAACGTATTGTTATTAACAACAGATCCTGTCATAAATACGCCAATCCAACCTAATACAGGAGAAAGTAATGGGAATACACTACCAGCTTTCGCAATACCTTGTCCCATAGCACCTGTTAAACCACCGTAAGTCGTAATTTTAGCAATCGCTAAAATGAAACATATCGTCAAAATTGGTAGCCATAATTCTTTAATTGTTAAGCCTAATAATTTAAACGCTTCACTAAATTTAAAATGTTTAGATATTAGAATTGTAATGATGATAGATATTAAAATCGCAGTACCTGTTGCACTAAATATGTCTATTTTTAATGTAATTAATTTATTTGTAATTTCATTTAATGTTCCAGGAATACTAATGTTCCATACTAATGATGATAATAAACCATCTTCTGCAAACAATCCTTTGAAGAATGGCGCACTCCATATCATGACAAAAATAGTTAATATATAGAATGGGCTCCATGCATATAAGATCGTTTTAACAGAATGCTTTTTCGGTTGCATAACTTTTTGATCAGTAACTCTATAAATATTTTTAGGTTGATAATATTTTGAGAATATTGCTAATGCAACCATTGATAATAATGGTGGAATAATATCAGCAAGTTCTGGACCTTGGAAATAAGTAATGAGTACTTGCAAAACTGTATAAGTTGAACTTACAACTAATATCATCGGTAAAATTTCTTTAACACCTTTTAATCCATCTAAAATCATAATTAATAAGAAAGGAATAAAGAAATTCATAATTGGCAATGTAAGCGTTGATATTTGAGAAACTTCTAATGCCGTAATATTACCATGTAAACCTAAACTATCCACTATTCCAACAGGTATACCAATTGCACCAAAAGCACCAGCAGCACCATTTGCAATTAAACATAACATTGCAGCTTGTAACGGTCTAAATCCAATTTGAATTAATAGCACACTACAAATTGCAATCGGAACACCAAAACCAGCAGCACCTTCTAAAAATGCATTAAAACTAAATCCAATTAATAGTAATTGTATACGCTGATCTTGAGATATCCCAGAAATACTATCTTGAATAATGCTGAATTGACCTGTACCAATAGAAACTTTATATAGCCATACCGCCATTACAACAATATAACCAATAGGAAGAATACCTTGGAAAAACCCTTCAGTTACAGCACCAACAGCTACAGTTTTTGGTAAATCAAATATAAAAAATGCAATTAATAAAGTTACGACAAGTGTTGTAATTGATGCATATATTCCTTTCATTTTAAAAACTGTTAAACATAATAAAAATAATATAATCGGTATACTAGCGACAAGTGCCGATAAAGTTACATTATCTAATGGATTAATATTATTTAATAACACAACGAACAACTTCTTTCTTTTTTATTTTTTAAGATGCGCATCTTTTATATTTGTGATGTTTTTCACAATGTAAATATAACACCTCCAAAACCCTGGGTCAATAGCTTTAGCGCATATTATGTGAAAATATTCACGATAAATTTTATATAGATTTTTACGATTTTTTACAAACTCTTTATCTACTTGAATGGTTGCGTTTACATTTTTTGTCACTGAGTTGAAATTAATTATCTACTTTATATTGTGTTAGGGACATAATTACGAGTAATGTCCGTAAGAGATGCTGTTAAGGACATAATTCTGAGTATTGTCCGTAAGAGATGCTGTTAGGGACATAATTACGAGTAATGTCCGTAAGAGGTACTGTTAGAGACATAATTACGAGTAATGTCCGTAAGAAGTAGTGTCGCTAAGGAGCATTATTCGGAATTCTGCCAGTTAGCCCAATCTAAACTCCACAACCAACCTCTTTCTCCATCTCCACACGCAAAATAGAGCCTAGACAGTTAATTGTCTAGGCTCTATTTTGTAATTTTTAGTTGTTTTCATCTACCAAGTTCTATTACATTCTTAATTTTATATTTTTATTCCGTTAGGCTTTGCGTATTTACGAAATGTCTATACTTATCGTGTGTTGTTATTAACTCACTATGTGTACCTGCACCGGTAATTTCTCCTTTATCTAAGAAGATTATTTGATTTGCTTTCTTTATTGTTGCTAGTCTATGTGCTATTACTATTGTAGTTCTATCTTTCATAAGTTCATTCAATGCTTGTTGAATATAATATTCACTTTCACTATCTAAATTAGCTGTTGCTTCGTCTAATAGTAAAATATCCGGGTTCTTAATGAAACTTCTTGCTATATCTATTCGCTGCCTCTGTCCTCCTGATAATTTAGTGCCTCTTTCTCCTATTTCGGTTTCAAATCCTTGTGGAAATTCCATTATAAAGTCATAACAACGTGCCATTTTTGTATAATGTATCAGTGTTTCATCACTTACCGCTTCATTAATTCCATATGTAAGATTATCTCTTATCGTACCTGACATCATTGCATTAGATTGCATGACATATCCAATTTTCTGTCTCCAATATTTCAAAGATATATCTTGTATAGACTCGTTACCATATAATATTTCCCCGTGCTCTAGTGGATACAATCTTTCAATTAAACTGAACAATGTACTTTTCCCTGATCCTGATGGTCCTACAAATGCTGTAACTTCTCCAGAATGGATAGATAATGATAAATCTTTAATAACGAGATTATCTTCATATCCAAATGAAACGTTTTTGAATGTTATGTCTTGATGGTCGGCTACTGGACGATTTGAATCTATCCCAATTTTTTCGATTTCTTCTTGATATATTTCATATATTCTTTCACTTGCCCCAACTGCTTTTTTATAGTCCGTAATGAACATTGAGAAACTTAAAATTGGTGCTGATAATTGTATAACATAGAAAATCATCGCAACTAAAGTTCCTGCTGTAATTGCGCCACTTGATACTCTTATTCCACCAAATCCTAATATTATAGCGACGGTAACTGTCATTATAATTCCTGATAATGGTGATATAATCGCTCTTATTTTAGCTTCTTTCAAACCTAAATTATATATACTTAATAAAGTTACTTTCGTCTTTCCTAATTCGTTTGTTTCTGAAGTTGTTACTTTCACTAACTTCATTTCAGTTAATACTCTACCCAGCAATCCACTAAATTTAGCAATTTCAGTTTGTGTTTCTTTAGAAATTTTGCCCATTTTCTTCCCTAGTGGAATCATAATGCCTATAAAAATCGGTAAAATAATAAATGTAATGAGTGTCATTTGCCAATCGAGAATGAACAACATAACAATGGAACCAATCAGCGTTAATAAAGAAGGTAATACGCTTGGCGCCTTTTCAGAAATAAATAAATTAATTACATTCGTATCATCAGTAATACGACTCATTAATTGGCCACTTTCATTCTTATCAAAAAAACTCATTTTTAAGTTGATGAGATGTTGCCAAAGCTTTGCTCTAATAGAGTAAATAGTTTTCTCACCAATTTTACTTAATAAATACGTACCTATACCACTTAAAACAGCATTAGCTAAGAATATCCCTATAAATAGCCATACCATACGTAAATCTAAATTTTCTGCATTAAATGTATCCACTAATTTCCCGGTAAATAATGGTACAAGTAAACCACTTAGACTCCCTAGTATAGATAGAAACATTGCCCAAAATACCATTTGTTTAGGCCAATCTACTTTTTTTAGTAAATAAATCAACGGATTTTCATTTTTCATTTTAACTACCTCTTCAATAAATATAATGATTATATTTGTATTTTACAGCAAAATGGTATATACATACTAATTATAGAAAACTAATTTTACAAAAAATTAATATTCATTTGTTATCTTGTTATACGGAAGTTATTTAATTTATGTTAGAATGATATAGTTAATTTTAAAAATAAATAAAGAGGTCTTATTAATGAAAAAAAGTCTATTAATATTTTTTGCACTACTAATATTGAGCATTCCAGTAACTCAAAATGCATCTGCTGCTGATAACGCAAAGTCTCCAACAACTGTTGCCAACGAAAATGGATATTCACTTGGAGAAATATATGAACCAGAAGGCGCAATTAATTACAGTTCTGAAACTGGTCAAATTATGTATGAATATAAGATAGATGCTAAATGGTATCCTGCAAGTATGTCTAAGTTGATGACATTATACTTAACTGAAAAAGCAATCAACAGCGGTAAATTAGACAAAAATGCAAAAGTTAAAATGACAAACGAAGAATACCGTTTATCAACGTTACCTGAACTAAGTAATACAAAATTATATCCAGGTGATGTATATACTATTTCAGAGTTAATGCAAATTACAGTTTCTAACTCTTCAAATGCCGGCGCGATGATTTTAGGTAGAGAGACTATGAAAGCTGAAAATTTAGCTTCTGCAAAAAAGATAGATAAAAAAGATAAAGACTCAAATAAAAATACAGCTTCTAAACAACAAAAGAAAGATTTAGACTCTGACTTTGTTGATTACATGAATGAAACTGCTAAAAAAATAGGCATGAAACATACAAAGTTCTACAATTCTAATGGCGCATCAAATAATTTATTATTAGAATATAAAGCTAAGCGTTACCAATCAGATGAAGATAATTATTCTACATCTAGAGATTTCGCAATTCTAGCGCAACATCTTGTAAAGCAGTATCCTGATATTTTAGAATATACAAAATTAGTAGCACCGACTGTTCAAAACGTTACTTATTATACTTATAACCACTCACTTGAAGGTGCGGATATGTCATTAAAAGGCACGGACGGTCTAAAAACAGGTTCAAGTGATACTGCTGACTATAATCATGGTCTTTCAACTAAAAGAGATGGTTTAAGAATCAATCAAATCATTTTTGGTGCTGGTGACTATAATAGCGTTGGTGGTGAAAAAGAACGTAATATGATGGGTAACAGCTTAATGGAAAAATCATTCAATGAATATGAATGGAAAAAAGTATTATCTAAAGGCAAACAAAAAATAAACGGTAAAACTTATTATGTTTCAGAAGACCTTTATGACGTTGTGCAAAAAGGTGTAGATTATAAAGTTGTTCTTGAGGATGGTAAAGCCCATATCGATTACAAACGTACTTTCTTAAATGATAGCTATGGCCCACCAACAGTCAATGTGGAGTCACCTAGCAAACATAAATTTAATCAAACAAAAGAAAAAGTTACAAGCGAAGATAATAGACCTATCATCATGACCGCTTCAATATTACTTATTTTAGGAATATTGTTATTATTAACTTGGTTATTAAAACGTAAGAAAAATAATAAATAACATTAAGCCTTAAGCCCGACAACAAATACGTCACTTTAGTGTAGAATAGTATTAAACTATTTTATTCGAGGTGACGTATTTTTGATTCATTTTTTACCGAATTTTTTATCAGAACCAATTAATATATCATTAGTTACGATTACGATCATCGCGCTAATATATGTATTTGTTCATCATAGAAGACAGCAACCTATATTAAGTTTGATTGATATTATTTTAGGATATTTCCCTATTTTAATTCATGAAATGGGCCATGTGATTGCAAATAAACTTTCCGGTGGCAAACCGAAAGATTTAGTTGTTGTATGGCGTAGAAAAGAACGAACAGAAACAGGTAGACAAGGTTATGCTATAACGGGTTCTAAATCGCGATTAAATCAAGTTATAACAACATTGTTCGGTTATATTATGCCATCTATTATGCTTATTTTAGGTGTTTGGCTAAAACATCATACGTTTGGACCAATATTCTTAATTATCCTTCTTTTAATGTTTTTATACTATGTTATGCTTACATCTAAAAAGTTTATACCAACTATCATACTAGTTGTCATAGCTGCTGCATTATACGAAGTCATATCAGCACCAAATATACATGACTTTGGCCAAATCACCACTTATATATATCACTTGGGCTTAGGTACATTGCTAGGCGAAGTTGCTCAATCAAGCATCACGATATTCTTATTAACTTTCACACGATCAAGCCAAGAATGGGATGGCAGCCAATTAAGGCAACTAACTAAAATTCCTACTATTATCTTTAGTGTTATTTGGATTGCAATAAACGTATATGCAGTTATGTATACTTTTAATATTTTATGGTCATAAAAAAACCAATAAAGAATCGAGTGTTTCGATTTTTTATTGGTTATTTTTTTATTCCAAACAAATATGATGCATTTGTTTCGCTAATCATAATCGTTTTATTATTTAACTTTAGTTCTATAATTTGATTTAAGCTATCTTTATTACTTATTGTAACGACATTACCTATATTCAAGTCTTGATTACTTAAATAATCTAATAAATTCACATAGTCCATTACACGTTTAATGATAACATCGTCACCTACTTCAAATTCATTCAATGAAGTATTATATAATTCTTCAATTTGATTCTCTCTTGGAATTATTCCACCATGTGGACACGTCTTAGGATACCCCATCAACTTATCTATCTTTTCTATGAAACGATCAGATACCCGATGCTCTAAAATTTCAGCCTCTTCATGTACTTCATCCCACGAATACTCTAACTCTTCTATTAAAAATCTTTCAATTAGTCTATGCCTTTTAATGATATTCGCAGTATGGTCTAATCCTTTTTGTGTTAATTTCACACCTTTATATGGACGGATATCTACATAATCGTCTTTTTTTAAACGCAGCATCATTTCACTTACTGATGACGGTTTAATACCTAAATCTTGAGCTAAGTTTTTATTTGATACATAATCTGTCGTTCCATTTAATCCAAAAATTGCTTTTAAATAATCTTCTTGTTCTTCAGTCAACATCTGCTCTGACCTCGCTTTTATTATCATATTTTTATTGTACCATGATTTATTTTTACAAGCTATCTCTTGACTTCACCTAATTTTATAATATAATCTAACTATAGTTTAGGTTAGCCTAAACTTATTTTTAGAAAAAGGTGATAACATGTTACAGGTTAAGAATATGAATTTATTTATAGGTCAACAGCACATATTGCATGATATTAACTTAACAATTCAATCATCAGGAGAGCTAATAGGCATTATGGGGCCAAATGGTGCTGGAAAATCATCGTTTATCAAATCAATTTTAGGCGAATTCAAAGCAACTGGCTTTGCTTTTTGGAATGATAAACCTATTAAGCAACAACTCACTCAATTAACTTACATTCCCCAAAGAAATCAACTAGATTTAGATTTTCCTATTACAGTTAAAGACAGCTTAATAACTGGCTATTACCAAACTTCTGGATGGTTTAGACCGATGGCAAATGAAGCTTATATAAAAAGAGACCAATTATTATCTGACTTGCAGCTAACTGATTTAAAAGATAAGA
The DNA here is from genome assembly GCF_022386495.1 of Mammaliicoccus sp. H-M34. Classification (NCBI taxonomy): domain Bacteria; kingdom Bacillati; phylum Bacillota; class Bacilli; order Caryophanales; family Staphylococcaceae; genus Mammaliicoccus; species Mammaliicoccus sp. H-M34. The sequence goes on along the minus strand of NZ_JAJNIK010000010.1, from coordinate 56,881 downwards.
CATTAAATCAATTAAGTGGTGGACAATTACAACGTGTTCTCTTAGCAAAAGCTTTAATGAAAGATAGTGATTTATTGTGTCTAGATGAGCCTTTCGTTGGAATCGACTTTAAAAGTGAAGAAATCATGATTCAAATATTACGAAGACTAAGATCAGAAGGTAAACTGATTTTAATTGTTCATCATGATATCCATAAAGCCAAAGCGTATTTCGATAGAATCCTCCTCCTCAATCGATCGGTAAAATTCTTTGGTTCTGCTACAGAAGCTTTATCTGATGAAAACATTAAAGAAGTATTTTTAAAGGAAGGCGTAACATTATGATTAACGAATTTATCTCATCACTCTTTCAATATAACTTTTTAAGTAGAGCTTTAATCACTGCCATCATAGTTGGGATTGTTTGCGGGGTTGTAGGAAGCCTTATTATATTAAGAGGTTTATCTCTAATGGGTGATGCCATGAGCCATGCTGTTCTACCTGGTGTCGCACTCAGCTATGTATTTAATATTCCAATGTTTATAGGTGCCTTAGTATCAGGTATGTTAACGAGTTTACTAATAGGATATATTTCACAACATTCGAAGACAAAAAATGATGCTGCAATAGGTATTATTTTCACTGCTTTCTTTTCCCTAGGTATTATAATCATTAGCCAAATCAATTCCTCTACAGATTTATACCATATACTATTCGGAAACATTTTAGCAGTAACTTCAAATGCTTTTTATACAACGAGCATTGTAAGTATTATTGTGATTGCTTGTGTCATTATATTTTATAAACCACTCCACTTATCAACTTTTGATCCAATAGCGGCGAAAATGAGTGGATTGAATATTAAATTAATTCATTACTTTGTCATGATGTTGTTAGCACTTGTTACTGTAGCGAGCTTACAAACGGTTGGAATTATTTTAGTTGTTGCATTGCTAATCACACCTAGCTCTACTGCATTTTTAATTACTAAATCATTAAAAGCAATGATGATTGTTGCAAGTACAATTAGTGCAATATGTGCGGCCTGTGGCATGTATATTAGTTACCTATACAACTTACCTAGTGGCGCTTGTATCGTATTAGTATGTTGTTTAGTTTATATTATTACGTTCGCCATACATAAACTTAAATTAAAATTTATATAAGGAGTCCATTATGAAAAAATTATTGTTTTCACTCATAGCTGTCATCTTATTATTGAGTGCATGTAGTCAGTCTTCGTCTAAAAATGATAAACATTTAAAAGTCGTCACTACAAATTCTATACTTGCTGATATGACAAAAGAAGTAACTAAATCAAACGCAAAAGTCACAAGTATCGTTCCCATTGGTCAAGATCCACATGAATATGAAATCAAACCACAAGACGTTAAAGAACTTACAGATGCCGATGTTATCATATATAATGGCTTTAATCTTGAAAGTGGAAATGGTTGGTTTGAAAAAGCCTTAGAACAAGCTGGCAAAAAAATATCTGACAAAAATGTTATACAAGCTACAGAAGATGTAAAACCTATTTACTTAAAAGGTGGAGAAGGAGATAAAAATAAAATCGATCCTCACGCTTGGTTAAGTATTGAAAATGGTATTAAATATGTAAATACTATCGAAAAACATCTGAGTAAAATTGATGAAAAATATAGTAAAGATTATAAATCGAATGCAGATAATTATACAAATAAACTTAATAAATTACATAGCAACATGAAAAATGAATTTAATGATATAGATGAGAACAAACGAGCATTCATTACAAGTGAAGGTGCTTTTAAATATTTTGCAAAAACGTATCATATAAAACCAGGTTACATATGGGAAATTAATACAGAAAAACAAGGCACTCCAGATCAAATGAAACAAGCCATTAATTTTGTTAAAAACAATCATCTATCATCATTAATCGTAGAAACAAGTGTAGATAAGAAAAGTATGCAAACATTAGCTGAAGAAACGAACCTTGAGATTAAAGAAGAAGTCTTTACAGATTCTATAGGTAAAAAAGACTCTAAAGGAAATTCATACTACAATATGATGGAACACAACGCCAAAGCAATACACAATAGTATGAAATAGTTATTGAATTTATAAAAAAGTCTGAGACAAATTAATAGTCTCAGACTTTTTTATGGACACCTTGCATGAGAAAGAGAATAACGACTTATTGCCGGCATTATTTTGCGCTGACTCCTGCGGGAAAAGCATGATTCGAAGACTACAGGCTGAGAACATGCCCGCGGAAAGCATGCGCATAAAAAAATGCCGGCAAAGTCCACGACTTTGCCGACACTATAATATAAATTAATTGTCTCAGACTTTTTGCTATTTTAAAGTTTTGTCATCTTTTTTCATAACTTGTTTATATTTGCTAAATGTTTCTTTATCATTTTTAGAAAATGCTTCATTCATTAACTGTCTTTTTTCAGCTCTTTTTCTACGATCTTTTTTAGTTTCTTTTCGATCATATCTAAAGTTTAATGATGTTCCTTTTTTCGTAAACTCTTTCATATACATATATGAACCAGAATTGTATGCTGATCTAATAATCATATGACCTGCTACTGGTGATGTTAAATATAAGAATAATATTGTCAATAATGTACGAACACTGAAATAGTCTTGTGTTACTAAGAAATAGATAAATACACCTGTTAATGTAAGCAATACTGATAAAGTTGAGCTTTTAGTTGCAGCATGACTTCTTAGAAATGTATCTCTAAACCTAACAATACCTATTGCACTTATTAAAGCTGCAATTGAACCAAGCAATATAGATAAAGCTGCAATTAGACTAACGATCTCGCTTAGATTCAAAGACACGACCCCCTTCTATGAAACGTGAAATACCTACTGTACTCAAGAAGGAAAGTATCGCAATAATAAGACTTGCTTCTAAGTAGCTAAATGTATCAAAAACAATACTTAATACACCCACAACTGAAACTAATATTGCACCAATTGCATCAAAAGCAATAACTCTATCTGCTGTAGTTGGTCCAATTATCGTTCTAAAAAGTACTATAACAATGGAAATACCATAAATAACAAGTGCTGTATTTATAATTGTTAAAATGATAAATGACATTATTTAAGCACCTCCCAGATTAGTTTCTCATATTTCTTAATTTGCTTAGTTAGAATTTGTTTTTCTTTTTCTGAAACATCAATTGCATGAATAAAGAATCTCCTACCATCAGGAGAGAGTCTTAACACGACTGATCCTGGCGTTAACATAATGAGTAGTGTTAACAATGTAATAGCCCAATCATGTTTCAACGTCGTCTCATAAGTTACAAGTCCTGGATTTACTTTATTCGTTTTGAAAAGAATATAGTTTATAGTTGTCATACTTGAAGTTACAAGTTGATAGTTGTAAACACAAATAAATTTGAATATTACCCATACTTTTTTTAAATAGAAAACATGACCGAAAAACCTATGCATCAAGTAGACAATAAATATCCCTATAAAATATCCACCTATGAAAGTTGATAAGTGAAATGTATCTTCATCTTGAAATAAAGTCCATAAGAAGGCGATTAAAATATTTAATAATAGTTGTGCCATTATTACTTCGCCTCCACTTCTACATTTGGAATAATTTCTTTAATATATGATTGTTCATTTATATTAAATTGGGCAGCTAATTCTGAAATGTCTAGAACATATTGAGAAGCAATCCCCAACACAATTGTTGCTACAGTCAATATAACCATCGCATAAAGTTTGTTTTTAGATAGCACAACTCTCTCAGCTTGTGGAATGCCTTCTCTTCCAAAATACATCACCAAGAATACTCTCAGTAAGCTGTACATAGCGATTACACTTGAAAGAATCATCACAATGACACCGATTGTATAACCATTCTCTAAAGCACCTTTTATAATTAATAATTTCCCAGGAAATCCACTAAATGGAGGTACACCACCGATAGATAGTATAGTTATAAAGAATATAACGCCTAGACTTGGATAGTATTTAATGAGACCACCAAATTGGTCATAATATCTCGTTCCAGCTAATAATACAAATGTACCTATGATTAAGAATAGTAAAGTTTTGATTATCATATCATGGCTGACATAGAAGATAGCGCCAGTTATACCGTCACTATTATTTGCACTTAAACCAAGTACTGCAAAACCAATAGACAAAATTACTTGGTATGCAGCAATTTTTTTAATATCTTTAAATCCTAATACACCTATGCTACCGATAATCATCGTAATAATAGCCATTATATATAGTAGAAAATGCGTAACGTCTGGCTTCTCATCAAACATAAGTACCATTATTCTAAGTAACGCATATACACCAACTTTAGTCATAAGACTTGCAAATAATGCAGCTAGTTCTGTGTTTAATGCAGCATACGCTTTTGGCAACCACATAAACATTACAAGAGCAGCCTTACCACCAAATACAAATATCATAATAATTGCCACTAAAGTAACTGTCGCTGGTTGATTACTTTCGCTCACTCTCATAGCTATATGGCCAAAATTCAAAGTACCTAACGTACCATATAAATAAGCAACACCCATCAAGAAGAACCATGAGCTTACGACGTTAATTACAACATAGATAATACTAGCTCTCAACTGTTCAATAGATTGCCCCAGTGTTAGTAATACAAATGAGGCTAAGAGCATAATTTCAAACATAACATACAAATTAAATATATCTGCTGTAAGAAAACTACCATTAACACCAGTTAGTAAAAATAGTATAAAAGATGGTAAAAAATATTTATTTGCTATTCTTTCTCGTTTACCAAAACCAAAATAAATAATAACTGTCACAACAAAACAAGAAACAGTAGTGAACAATAGCCCAAGTTCATCACCTACGAATTGTATTCCAAATGGTGGTTGCCAGTCCCCAAAATTAATTACTAACGCTTTATTTAAACTAACTTCTATTAACATCCAAGCAGTTATTAATGTTGTAATTGTTAAACTCGATATCGCGATACGTCTAGTTAACGTTAAACGTTCTTTAAAGAAGAACAGTATTAACCCAGTAATTAAAGGAACGAGTAATGGTATTAATATTAAATTATTCATCTACATCTTCATCCTCACCGCGTAACGCCTCTATTCTGTTCACTTTCGTTAACTTAAATGTTCTATATACTAGAACAAGTAAAAATGCTGTAATAGCAAAACCTATAACGATTGCAGTCAATATTAGCGCTTGTGGTAAAGGGTCTACATAATCTTTACCTTCTCCATTTATAAGAGGGACATTCTTCCCACCAAATTCGCTCATTGATAAAATCATTAAGTTTGCTACGTGTGTATAAATTGCTGTCCCGATAACAATTCGAATTAAGTTCTTAGATAAAATCATATATGTTCCTACAAAGGTCAGTACACCTATTATAATTACAAGTATTAAATTCAACTGTTATCACCACTAATCGCAAGCATGATTGTTACAACAGCTCCAACTACAGTGAGTAGTATACCTAGCTCAAATAGTGTAACACTTGATATATGAATTTCACCTAATAGCGGTAATGTGACATAACCGTCTTCGTGAGTTAACATTGGATGACCAAAAAATATTGGTATAATACCAGTTCCGATAGAGATTAAACAACCAATAATCGTCACTGCTCTAAAATCCAACGGCATTGATTGGACAACTGTTTCAACATCAAAAGCTAAAAACATTAAGATAAAGGCTGAACTAAAAACAAGTCCACCTATAAATCCTCCACCAGGGTTATCATGACCTGCAAGAAAAATATAAAATCCAAACGTCAAAATAATAAAAATGGCTATTTTGGATATCGTTTCTAATACCACATCATTTTCTTTCATTAGGATCACCCTTTCTTATCTTAAATTTAACTAAAGTGAATATACCTAAACCAGCAATCAAAATAACAATACCTTCTAACATTGTATCGAGTGCTCTAAAGTCTCCGAGTATACCGTTTACTATATTTTTAACGCCTGCTAATTCGTCGGCATGCTCATAATAAAATGAAATTTTGTCGAATAAACTATCTTGTTGCATCATAATAACGAAGATTACGACAAATACTGCCATTAATAAAGAAATCGTTAATTTAAACACTTCACTTAACACATGAGGATTATCCTTTTGTACGTTTGGCAAATGGTAAAATACTAATAAAAATAACACTGTTGTGATCGTTTCAATTACTAATTGTGTAAGTGCTAAATCTGGTGCTTTCATAAATATAAATACCACTGCTATTGAATATCCTATTACACCGTTTAAGATGGTCATCGTCATTCTTTCACGAATAAACATTAATGCTGTCGCAGTTATCACGATATTAATTAAAATAATAATTTCAAATGTTGAAGCATCTGTAATATGATAATAAGCTATATCATAAATACCTACTTGATAAATACCGTATCCCATTATGACAAAGAATATAATATATATAATGTGCAAGTATTGATTCAATTTATTGTTCATTATACTTTGAATTGAGAACGTACTTACTCTATCTAATAAACTCATACCTTGTGAATAAAGCGTATTAATTTCAAGTTGTTTAGAAAACTTACTATATATGACATCCCATTTAGGAAATAGCACAAGTAATGTACCACAGATATAAATACCTAATGTTAAGAATAATTCTACTGTGAAACCATGCCATGCACTAATATGAGGTAAATGATTCATAACTTGATCATCTTGGAATATATCTCTTAACGCTGGTCCAATTAAATATTCTCCTAATATATTAGGAACAAAGAAAATTGTCGGTACAAACAACACGATTATAAATGGTGCAATTAACAATCCACCGCCATCATGACGAGGTACTTTAGGTAATTGTTCTTTTTTAATTTGTCCAAAGAATGGTTCTTTAATTAACTTAATACAATAAACAAATGTAAAAATGCTGCCTATAAATCCAGCTGATATCATTACAATGGACATTACTTGATTAAATATTTCAGTATGTCCTGTTTCCACTAAACTAGTAAAAAATGCTTCTTTACTTAAAAAACCATTAAACAATGGAATACCAGCCATAGACAGTGCACTTATCGTCATAACAACTGCTGTTATTGGCATAATTTTTCGTAATCCACCTAGCTTTTTAACATCTCTTGTGCCTGTTTCATGGTCAATAATGCCGACACCCATAAATAGCACACTTTTGAAAATAGCGTGATTAATTAAATGGAATAATGCTGCAAACAAACTTGCTAAAAAGATTTCATTATCCGCTTTAAAATTACTGTTTAAAGCAAGTAATCCTAAACCAATCATCGTCATAATCATACCGAGCTGACTGATTGTAGAATAAGCTAGCATTGCTTTTAAGTCTTTCTTATTTACTGCAAAGAAAGATCCTACCAATAAAGTAACTAACCCAACTGTAACAACTGTATAAACAACCCATTCACTTTGACCAATAATTGGTGTGAATCTTAATAATAAATAAAGTCCTGCTTTAACCATTGTTGCTGAATGTAAATAAGCACTTACTGGCGTTGGTGCTTCCATAGCATCCGGTAACCAAATATGGAATGGAAACTGTGCTGACTTCGTAAATGCTCCGAGTAAGATTAAAATGACTGCAAGTACAAACCATGGTGATTCAAATATTTTATCAACCATACCCACTTGTTCAGTAATTGTATTCGTACCCGTAATGCTATATAGCAGAATTAAACCTACTAACATAGCCATTCCACCAAAAACAGTGATTAAAAATGATTTCAAAGCACCTTCTTGACTTTTCCCACGTTGATACCAATATGAAATAAGTAAGAATGATGAAATACTCGTCAATTCCCAAAATGTATATAACAAAATTGTATTATTAGAAAGTACTACGCCTAACATTGCGAGCATAAACATTAATAAATACGTATAAAATCTTGGGAGGTTATCTTTTTCATGAGATAAGTAATAAATGGCATAAAGGAAAACACCTGCACCAATTAATGAAATAAGAAGTGCAAAAATTAAAGATAAGCCATCAAGTCGAAAATCTAAATTAACATCAATGATAGGTATCCATTCTTGAAAATAAGTAACTATATTTCCAGTATAAACATTCCTAATTTGGCTAAGAAAATATATGGAACTAAGTACTGGAGCAATTAAACTTAGCCAACCTGCAAATCGACTAAACTTTGTATTCATAGTCATAAGTACAATTGACATTACAACTATAATCATTAAAAACAGCCATACTAAAGCCATACACTAACTCCTTTCTCTCTATATATTAAGTTCTATTGTCGTTTCTTTTTTAATAGTCGTTACGTCAATAAATTTTAGTGTCTCTAGTAAAGATTGATGTCCAAGATACTTTTGAATAATAGATACAGAAATCCCGGATTTGAAAGCATGATATGCAAAAGTTTTTCTTAACGAGTATAACCCAATATTCTTGAGCCCTACCTCTTCAGCAGCCACATGAATAATTCTATACGCTTGTTGTCTCGATAATTGTTTTTTTGTTTTGATGGACATAAATACAAAGTCGTCTCTCTTAAGCCCTTCTTCCCTTATAAAAGATGACAAACTCGATCTTAAATGTAGAGGAATGACAACTCTTATTAAATCCTTCTCATCATTAATCCAATTATATTTAATATCATTATCCTCATCTAATAAATCCTGAACAGTTAAAGTCAATAATTGATTAACTTTCATTCCAGTATGAATAGCCAAGCTAAACAATAAATAATCTCTTTCACTATGTGATTTAAGCACTTCATACATTGCTCTTATATCGTCTTTATTCTTAATTGGAGATACTTGTTGCATGCAATTTGTCCATCCTTCCTAATTAAGGTACATATTAATAATAATATATATTTGAGTAACATGAAAGAAATTTTTACCTTTTTTTGTCGTTTTTACAAAGATATTTCGATATATAAGTTGAAAGGAGGTATTAATTATGGAAACAGTTAAAGACATTAACATCATATTATTACATCAATATTTAGACGAAGCCTCTAAAGTGAAAACTGTTCAACGAAAATTTAATGCAATTAATTTAAACGTTACTCCTGAACAAGTCAAAACTTTTAAAGCTATCATCGAAACATTAAGCGACGAAAAGTTCAAAGATGCTTATATCGTCAAAACAATTCAGATAGAAAATTAATACTATCTGATAATAAGTTAGGAGGTGAAAACATGAGAAGAGTATTAGAATTAACATTTAAGACATCAACTGAAAAAACATTTACACTCCAAATTCAAAATCCAAAAGCAGATTTAACAAAAGAATTTGTAGAGCAAGCGATGAATAAAATCATGAAACTAAACTTATTTAATTTATCTAAAGGAGAATTAGTTTCAATCCATTCAGCGCAATATATAGAGCGTAATACTCGCCCTTTAATTAAATAATCTATATACAAAAAAGTGGCTGAGACAAATTAATTGTCTCAGCCTTTTAGTATTTGGTCATTTATTTTTACACAAGTCGGAAGATGTGTAAGCAAGGGTAGTCATATTCACACATATCAGAAGATGAGTAAGCATGGGTAGCTATATTCACACATATCAGAAGATGTGTGAAAGGTTTTTATACATAAAGCACCTCGTTAATTTAGTTTTTGTCATGATCAATTAAATTATACGAAAGTGCTTTATTTTTTTGTGAAAATAGATATTGGTAACGATTTTGTAAAGTGCTGACGCCTGAGGGGACAGTATGCGTGAGAGACTACAGGCTCGAGCCATACCCTAGGCAAGCATGCACGTACAAAATCGCAAGATTTTATAAAAATAGATATTGGTAACGATTTTGTAAAGTGCTAACGCCTGAGGGAATAGTATGTGTGAGAGACTACAGGCTCGAACCATACCCCTAGGCAAGCATGCACATACAAAATCGTAAGATTTTATAAAATTAGATATTGGTAACGATTTTGTGAAGTGCTGACGCCTGAGGAAATAGTATGCGTGAGAGACTACAGGCTCGAACCATACCCTCTGGCAAGCATGCACGAACAAAATCGTAGATTTTATAAATAAAGAAAAGAGAGCTAATCCGAAAAATATGGATTAGCTCTCTTTATTTGAGAATTCTTCTTTTTGTTAAATATCTTGAACGAGTGCTTTATAGTTCTCTTTATGCTTTTCATCCATGAAGTAATATACTTTTCTTTCATCAAGATCACTTCTATATTTATCTATTAAACCTTTTCTATATAACTTTGCTAAGTTTGTACCTATATTTGAAGGTCTCGTTTCGAGTTCTGTTAATTTTCCGTTTAGTATTTCTTTTATCGTGATTTCTTTAGCTCTGAATATTTCTTCTAATATAATAAATTCAACTAGCGATAAGCGTTTATCATTTTTTAAATTTGTTATTTTATTTTCATAATCTATCATTTCTTGAATTGTTTTGTTAAATATTTCTGCCACTTCAAACCCTCCTGTTTTAAATTCTCCCGATTTTTAATAGTTCGCAATACATAAATTTCATTAATTATTATTGTAACCCGTTTTAAATTCATATTTTGATTAAATCGATTAGAATATTTGATTTATTATAATACAACTTATCTTTTTCAACGAATCAGGTAACATATAATTACTTTTTTTGATATTATGATAGTATAAACATTTAAAATATGACGATATTTGATGTTATATTCCAATATTTGTCTTTCCATGAGGTGGTTATTTGTATAATTACGAGATTACTTTACATAAAGAAAGCATTATTAATCCTAAAAAACCAGGATTTGGTGCACTATGTTTTATTTTAGAAGGAAAAACAGATTTAACTTTAAATCATACGAGCTATACTTTTAATGTCGGAGAATTATTCTATTTACAAGATAATGATAACTATTTACCTATTATTAATAATGGTTTAGTTGCTATTCTTCATATTAGTTACTCAATGATGGAAAGTTTAAGTGGAGAGGAAGCTTTCGTCTTTAAAATTCCTAGAACTACAAAAACCAATGAATTAGATAGATTTAAACACCAAATTAAAGATTTGTTTATTAGAGCTATATTAGCAGATTTAACCAACGTAAAAATTAGGCGTAGTCATTATGTGGTAGAAATTTATAAAATTTTGTATGAACGATTTAAAGTTGATACTAAAAACTATGGACAAATCGAAATCAAGTTAAGTAGCCTTATATATAAAGTTAAACAATATATTGACCAGCATTATCATGAAAGGCTTTCACTCAATAGTGTAGCAAGCCAGTTCTATATTTCTCCAGAACATTTATCACGAGAATTCTCGAAACAAATGGGAACGACATTTATTCAGTATTTAAAAGAAACGAGATTATTCCAAGCAACTTATGCTTTATTGTTCAGTCAATTCAAGGTTGAACAAATTGCTAATAGTCATGGTTTCTCCAGTTATCACAATTTTAATCGACAGTTTAAGGAACAATTTCATGTAACACCGAACCAATATAGATTACAATATAAAAAACACAAAATTAATAAAGAAAATGAAAATCTTTCTAATGATTATAAGGCTTTACTCATTTCTAAATTGCAAAAAATGATGCAAAATAGATCTTTCGTACATGAATATAAAAAAATGTCTTTTAATGATGGTCCACTTAAAACATTAAGAGCTAATCATAAGACATATTTACATATTGGCGATGTTTATGATTTCTACACACCTTTTCTAGGTGAAATTTTAGAAAATGTAGAAAAAATGACTCAAACCCCTATTATCATCATTCACTGTTCAGTAAAGAAATTCTTCAATGATGAACATAAAGAAATTTATAAACAAAATTTAGGTTTTTGTTTAAGTATGTTTTCAGATACTCGAATTATTCCATCTATAAAATTATACGATATTGATTTAAACGATACTAAATTTAAAACAAACTGGCATGAACTAATAGATACGATACATAATTATTTTTATAATAAAAATGGAGAAATATTCTTTGATATAAATTATGACGTTGTTTATCAAATCAGGCAGCAAATAAGAGAAACAAAAGATAGACTTAATGACATTAAGATTATGATCAATGCACCAAATCCTTTTGAGAATATATATGAGGATTTGAATATGGAAGTCTGTCATTTTAATGAAATAGATGGTTTTGCTTTAAGTTACAATTTTAATAGTCTATATAAACTAGATGAAATGAGTCATTATGATATTACAAAAATCACAAATGAATATACAGAAATACTCATTCAAAATATGTCATATTTAAAATCATTTAATAAAGAAGTTATACCTTTAGAATGGAATATTTTAAATGGCGATACATACACAAGTAGCAACTTTTATTTTAATGCTTCAATAATGTTGAAACATTTATTAAATATTACTAATTATATTTCCGGTATAGGGTTCTGGTTAATGGAAGAATCATCACCTAAATATGCATCAATAGAGCAACCACTTTCTTTATATTTAAAATATCATTGCAAAAGTCCAACAAATTATTTGTTAACTATATTGAGCCATTTTAACGAACAACACTTTTATGAAGGACCGAATTACGTTAAATTTGAAATACATAACAAAATCTTTTTCTTATTGTACAATTATGAGCTCTATCACCCTCATGATATAAATTACCAAAATAATATAAGTGTTATTTTATCTTATAGTGATATACCTTTCGACAAATTTAGAGTTACTAAGATTACTTTTGATCAAGATAACGGTAATATATTTAAAGCAATAAGGAAATTAGACCACAATCATGGTAATTTAGATTATTTGAACACCGTTTTGTTAGATAGATATTGCTCACCCGACATAGAAATGGCAGACTACAATAGTAATAATATAGACGAAACGTATTATATAAAAACAAATGGTATCAAATTGTTAATTGTTCAAAATCAAGGATAATTAACAATAAAAAAAGTAGAAATTCTTCTTGGAAGAATTTCTACTTTTTTATTAATCTAATTCTAAGTTAGCACGGTAATTATCTACTACTTCTTTTTTACTAGAATCGCTAGGTACGAAGTAATATAATCCGTCATCTAAAATTGTATCTTGACCTTCTAATTGGTTTCTATCTACATTATCTAATGCATCACTATATTTAGATCTTAAACTGTTGATTTGAGAAATCTTTAAATCTGTTTGAACATTATCACCTAATGTATCAAAGATCTGATTGATTTTTGGTAATGAACCAACACTAACTAATTCGTTTGCTAAAGCTTGAATAACAAGTTGTTGACGTTCTTGTCTTCCAAAGTCACCACCAGCACCATCTTCTTTTCTACTTCTAATAAATGCTAATGCTTCTTTTCCATCTAGTTTATATTTTTGACCTTTAACATATGAATTCCCTTTAACTGTAAAAGTTGCATTACTTGTAACAGTTACGCCACCAGCTTGATCGACTAATTCTTCAACACCATCCATATTAATTGATGCATAATGGTCAACTGGTACATTCATAAGTTTCTCTAATGAGTTAATAGCCATTTTCGGACCACCATATGCATACGCATGGTTAATCTTTTCAACAGAATCTTGACCAACTATTTCTGCTCTTGTATCTCGAGGAATACTTACCATAACAGTCTTTTTCTTATCAGGGTTAATTGATAATAAAACGATTGAATCTGATCTTTCCCCGCCGCCTTGAGCTGCTCTTGTAGAATCTGAATCTACTCCGAATAAAGCAATGGATATTGGATCTCCATTTACATCCACAGCTTTCTTTCTTAACTCTGATTTATCTCTGTCTAATGGATTATGTATTGAATTACCTAATGCAAAGAATTTATATACAAAAAATGCCAAAGCAATTAAGAACAGAAGTAATAAAATAATGACGATTGTCGTTACTATTTTAAACGCTGCAGACTTTGGTTTTTTCGTCGAACGCTCATATTGATTTGCCACGTGTGCTCAGTCCAATCTATTTTTTTCTTTATTATACATTTATTTTTCAATCTTTGCCAATATCAAATTAATTATGTGCACAATTTAAATACAAATCCAAAAGATTGTAAATTTATACTAAATCAACCTACTTATTTCTGGAAAATCTATACATTCTATGATAAAGTATTCTTGTAAATCTACAACGTTACTTGTTTTAAATTTTTTTAGACATATTAAACGGGAAAGAGGATGAGATTCGGCGATCTCATCCTCTCTTTTTACGTCTTTTTTTACTAGTTTTAGATTTAATGACTTTAGTCGTTATTTGATTATCGTCAGGATATCTGATTCTAACAATGTCTCCATAAAATAATCGCTGTTCCCCATATCTTTTACATAGAGATAAATCTGGATAGACTTCTTCTACTTTTGCAATATAATTATACGATTTATCCGTCTTCAAAACATCAATAAAATAACCTGGTTCAATACCTTTATTTGTTCCTGCATTAATAACAAATGTCGTATCATCTAAGATTCTTATAATTTCAACTTGTTTCATAATTCCACTCTAACTTTCTTTAATTCTAAAAAATATGAAATATTATGATAACCACTTAGTTGACTGTTTTTAAAGTTTCATAGAGTTGAAGAATATTTAATATGAGATTTCTTTCTTCCTTACGATCAATTTTTTTATTTTTTAATAATCTATTTATTGTTTTCTTTTTTACATTACATAATTTGGCAATAGATTTATTAGTTAAATTATACTCTTTTTTTAACGTTTTTTCAATATAGTACTTACTATATTTTAATGCATCTTTATTCTCACCAATTGAATCAAAGTAATTTAGTCTTTTATCAATATCATTTCTTTGTTTGTCAGTTAGTACACCTTGATTGCCTTGTAACAATAATTCATACTTTTCTTTTGGTAGATTCAATAGTTTCCTTAATTGTTTATCACTTATCTCATATTTATTTGAGACATTTTGTATTCTTTCAGCATAATTTTTTTTATCTATTTTAGCCATCATATCACTTCCTTCATTACTATTTTATATACCCCAATATAGAAAAAATAAGCAATGATATCTATAACATGATATGTTGTAATTACACTAATATTAAGAAAGGTGCGATTACATATGCATATATTATCGGATTCTGAAATTGAAAAGCAATACTTAATGGCAGATGCTATACGAGATACTCAGGACTTATTCCCCAAATTAGAACAAGGCCAAATTTTAGTTGAACATCGAACAGTTATGGAGCTTCCTGATACACATAACGCAATGCTTTATATGCCATGTTTAGATTTAAATGAAAAGCTCGGAACAAATAAAATCATTTCTATTTTTCCAGATAATCCAAAATTAAATTTACCGACAACTCAAGGAAAAATTTTAATTACTGAATTAGAAACTGGTCAACATAAAGCATTAATTGATGCCAGTTACTTAACAAGGTTAAGAACTGGTGCTTTAAGTGGTATCGCAACTCATTACTTAAGTCGTAAAGATAGCCGAGTACTTGGTGTTATTGGTACTGGTGGAATGGCTTTTGAACAAGTTTTAGGAATACTTGAAGTAAGAAATATTGAACAAATATATCTATATAATAGAACAAATGAAAAAGCAGAAATTTTTAAAGAAAAACTAATCAAATTTGGTATTAATGCAGAAATCAATGTCGTTAAAGATGTCCAAGAAGTAGTAAAGCAAAGCGACATTATAAACTGTGCAACACGTTCAAATGAATCGGTATTTGACGCTATAGATTTGAAACAAGGTGCACATATTAATGGTGTTGGTTCTTATCAACCTTCAATGCGTGAAATTGATATTAAAGCGATAGAACAGTCATCTAAAATAGTTTTTGATGATATAAATGGCGCAAAAACAGAAGCAGGAGAATTTATTCAAGCTGAAAAAGATGGTCACTTTAGTTTTGATAATGCATACAGTGATTTACAACAACTAGCATTAGGCAATATAGATGGCCGAACTGATGAACATGAAATTACGATATTTAAATCCGTCGGTGCTGCCCATTTCGATTTAGCAGTTGGCGTTGGCGTATTTAAGAAGTTGCTGTCTTAGATTTTATAGATAAAGAATCCATATATTACTTTTATAAATTAGAAATTAAAAAGCGCCCACTCCGCAAGATAATATCAAACGGAATGGGCGCTTTTTTGATGAAATTTTTATTCTAAATATAATTCAACTGCATCTCTTGTTTTACTCATTGTCACTACATGGTCATCATAATTTCTAGATAGATAACTATAAAACAGTATATCTATTGTCATTAGCTGAGAAATAAGAGAACTTGTAGCTGCAAGTCTCAAACTTTTTTCTGAGCTTGCATCGTGTATTAAATAAAAGTCAGATGTTTTAGCTAATGTAGATTTTTCTGATTGTGTAAGCACAACAGTTTGTACTCCATATTTTTTAGCAACTTTCGCTAATGAAATGGTCTCTTTGTTCTCACCTGAATTTGAAATTCCAATTAATACACAACTTTTACTATGTGAAGCGATAGCTGTGGCTAAAAAGTGTGTATCTAGTGAATGGATAACTTGCTTACCTATTCTTGTGAATTTTTGGTATAAATCTTGTGCCACTAAACTAGAAGCACCTACGCCAAATACTATAATTGTATGTGTATTATATAATTGATCAACAATTTGATTAATACTTTCATTAGAAATATTTTTTTCTGTCATTTCAAGTGTATGTGAAGCTCTTGTGATCAACTTCTTACTTATTGAATCGACCGTTTCATCTTGTTTAATTTCTTGATAAATACTTTGTTCATGTTGAGGCAAGTATCTAGAAATCGCTAATTTCAAATCTGTGAAACCTTTAAAGTCCAATTTATGTGTACATCTAATAACGGAAGCTGCACTTGTATTTGTTAGTTTCCCTAGTTCTTTAGCACTTAAATTAATCGTCTTTTCAGGATGATTGATGAAATATTCAGCAATTCGTTTTTCATGTTTTGTTAAATGAGACATTTGTTCTTTTATAAATATGAGTAAATGTTGATGTTCCATATAAATTAGTCCTCTTCCAATTCTTGTGGTGCAGTCATTTCTTTATTTGTGCCAAATAAGAATGTTGCAACAAATCCTCCTAGATAAGCTGCTAATAATCCTGCAATATACCCTAAATACATATTATCAGAAATTAAAGGAATCAATGATACCCCACTTGGTCCAATTGCTGTTGCACCAATCTGACCAATGCCACCGATGACAGCTCCACCTATACCGCCACCTATACAAGCAGTAATAAATGGTCTACCTAATGGTAACGTAACACCGTAAATTAATGGTTCACCAATTCCTAAAATACCTACTGGTAAAGCACCTTTTAATAAATTAATAATTTTTTTATTTTTTCTACATTTAAACCATAATGCAAACGCAGCACCTACTTGTCCTGCACCTGCCATTGCTAATATTGGTAACAGATAAGTAGCTCCAGATTGATTAATCATTTCAATATGAATAGGTGTTAAGACTTGATGTAGTCCAAACATTACAAGTGGTAAGAATGTTGCACCTAATACAAATCCACTAAATGCTCCACCTATATTAAGCACCCAATCAATAATACCTAACAAACCGTTAGAAATAAATCCAGCTATTGGCATGATTATGAAAATCGTAGCAAGACCCATTATAAATAGTGTAACAGTTGGTGTAACAATAATATCTACAGCACTTGGGACGATTTTGTGTAGTTTCTTTTCTATTATTGATAATATCCAAACAGCGATGATAACACCGATTACACCGCCTTGTCCTGCTGCTAATGGTTCACCGTTGAAAATGTTCTTTATCGGACTTTCTGGATCCATACCAGTTAGCATTGTAGTACCACCGATTACACCACCAAGTCCAGGTGTAGCACCAAATTCTCTAGCTGCATTGATACCAACATAGATAACTAAGTATGCGAAAATACCATTTTTAATAATATTAAATACTAAAACAAATTGTTCCCATGAAGCACCATCTATTGTTCCTGCTGCTAACAAGTTTGAGAGTACTGCTGCAATTCCACCGATTAAACCTGCACCAACGAAAGCAGGTATTAATGGTACAAATATATTCGCGATTGATCTTAATACTTTTTTAAACGGCGTTTGATTCTTTTTATTTATATTTTGTTTAAATAAATCCGCTTCTTTTTCAACTTGTTCTTTATTTGATGCTTTATGTTTAATCTCTTCCCCTAAAGGTACCCCAATTATTGAACTCATTTCATTTGCTACTTTATTAACAGTTCCCGGTCCAATAACCACTTGAAGCATGTCATCTTCTACAACACCCATAACACCTTTAATATTCTTTAGTCCTTCAACATCTACTTTACTATAGTCAACGATATTCATTCTGACACGTGTCATACAATGAATAACTTTGTCTAAGTTATCTCTTCCCCCGACTTCTTTCAATATGTCTTGTGCAATATCTCTTTCTTTTGACATAACCTACACACCCCTTTGTTTACGTATTTCTTACAAACCCCTTAGCTTGTGCTAATTTTTCAATTGCTTCGTCCTTAGTTATATGATGCATCCCCATCACAATAGCTACTTTCACTTGTTCTCCGCTATCTTGAAATAGTTTACTACTCTCTTCATCTGAACAATCTAATACTTCTTGTATCATATTAATTGCACGTTGTTTTAACTTTTTATTAGTTGGTTTTACATCAATCATTAAATTTTCATACACTTTTCCTATACCAACCATGGCACCAGTTGAAATCATGTTAAGAATTAATTTTTGTGCAGTTCCAGCTTTAAGTCTCGTAGACCCTGTTAATACTTCTGGACCAACATCTACTTGTACGGGGAAGTTAGCGTGTCTTCCTACTTCAGATTCTTTATTACATGTAACACAACCAGTAGGCACATTTATTTTTTGAGCATATTTTAATCCACCGATTACGTAGGGTGTTCGCCCACTAGCAGCTATGCCAATTACTGTGTCGTGCTCATTAATTGTTAAGTCTTTTAAATCTTGTTCTCCAAGACGCTCATCATCTTCTGCACCTTCAACAGCCACTGTCATTGCCTTTTGACCACCTGCAATTAAGCCTATTACAACATCAGGTGTCACTCCAAAAGTTGGTACACATTCTGCAGCATCTAGAACACCTAATCTTCCGCTTGTTCCAGCTCCCATATAAATTAATCTTCCACCATTGTTTAAGCTCTTTATAACTTGTGTTATAAGATTAGCTATAGCTGTATTTTCTTCTTTAATAAACTGGGCAACTTTTTGATCTTCATTGTTCATTACTTCAACGAATTGGGCTGGTGTTAAAGTATCTAACTTTGAAGAATGCTCGTTTCTTGTTTCTGTCGTTAAACGACTAATATCCATTTATTCTTCCCCCTCAACAAACTGAAATGCAGTTCCCGCATCAATCAAGTCTATGCATGCCAAATCTTGTTCGCATACATGACCAATAACATTTACTGCTTTATTACTATTTAAACTCTTATTCACAATTTGTAACTCATTCATATATCGACCATACTTTACATTATCTAAAGTAATGGCACCCCTTTTTCTTGCAATCGTGTTTTCAGGCATTACTTCATCTTTAAAAGTTTGCCTTGCTTCTTCCGCTCTAATCACATCTCTAGCTTTATCTTTCCTATTATGAAAAATTCTCCCAATAACATAATCTAAATGCTTTGTTTCGGATTGCACTTGAAGTGACACGATTCCTTTATTAAAGAAGGTGTTGAACTGATTAATCGTTGATTGATTGATATGCGTATCCCCTATACAAATATCATCTACACCTAGTGCTAATAATTCTTTAGCAGCAACTAGAGGATGGACTTTTCTATGGTCTTCTAATGTAGGTAAACCTTGATATACCGGACCTCTTAAAGTTGTTCCAGGAACAAATGCCATTACTGAAACATCTGGAAAAGATACCTTCAACTCTTCGTTTTTATTTATAAAGAATTGTTTATCCAAACCAGTTTCAGGACGAGGATAGTAATTATGTGCAACCATAATGCGAGTCATATCAACATTTTGAGATTGTAATTGATTAAGTAAATCAATAGCATCTGTACTAGCATTACAGACAATTTTCACTTTATCTAATAAAGAAATAATATCCGAAAGTTCTAATGAAATATCTAATCTAATATAATCTATGCCTATTTCACTTAAAATTTCCGGTTCTTTATAAGACAAACCAAGATTGGAAAAAGCATGAGGACTTGCATCAGCTATAATTTCAGCTTTATTTCCTACAAGACGCTTCAATTTCTTTAACTTATCAAAATATTGACTTGAGTCCTCTTCAGGAATTTGAAGAGAAGTAAACACATAACGAAAACCCTTATCTAGCATTGTTTCAATATAAGAACGATCAAAAGATTCACCTAAATATACTGAAAAACCTAACATATCAACACATCCTTTTTGGAATCGTTTACATTATCTCATTTTTGGAATTTAATTTCAATATTTATATAAATATTATCAGTAATCGGAACGATATTACAATTGAGCGTTTATATAGGAATCTTAGATGCAGAATTCTGAATTGTGCTCCTTAGACAACATCTCTTACGGACATTTCTCAGAATTATGTCCCTTACAGCACCTCTTACGGACATTTCTCGGAATTATGTCCCTTAGCACCCTTCTTACGGACATTTCTCGGAATTTTGTCCCTTATTCCTTAATCTCTTAATCCCTTATCCTCTTAACCTATATTTGCCTCTCACTATAAATTAAAAAAGCCTTCCATCAGAATTATGTCTAATGGAAGGCTTGTTATTTTTATATGATTATTTATCTTTATTAATCATACGTTCTATTAAGTGGTTAACTTGTTCGATATTCTTACTTTGTTGGTTCAGTATGCTCATTATATTTTCATTGTCAGTTTCTGAATGTTGTTGTTCTTCTGTTTTATTGTTGTACTGACTTAAGGCGTTATATAACACTTCATCTTTTGAAGCTGAATCTATATTATCGTATAAGTCTTTAGTTTTTGGACTGACTTCAATTGTACTTACATTTTTGTTTTCTGTCGTTTGTTCAACGCTATTATTTTCACTTAATGCGTGTCCTTCAATATCTATTTTAGGTAAAATTGTGTTTAACCAGTTTGGTAAGTACCATGATGCTCTGCCAAATAATTTTGTTAGTGCTGGTATAATAGTCATTCTTACAACAAAGGCGTCGAATAACACACCAAATGCTAATGCTATACCCATAGATTTAATCATTACATCATCTTGGAATACGAAACCTATAAATACACTGAACATAATTAATGCTGCTGCTACTATTACAGGTCCACTTTCTTTTAGTCCTACTTTAATAGATTTTGTATTGTTCATTGTACGTACATATTCTTCATGGATTCTAGACATTAAGAATACTTCATAGTCCATTGCCAAACCAAACAGCAACCCTATCGTGATTACGGGTAAGAATGCTAGCAACGGTCCTGTTGTATCTACTCCGAATAATCCACTCATAAATCCATCTTGCATAACAAGCGTCGTAAATCCTAACGTTGCAGCAAGTGATAATACGAATCCTAGTACTGCTTTAAGTGGAATGATTATAGATCTAAATACTACCATTAATAATACGAATGCTAATAATATAATTACACCAGCAAATAATGGTATTGCTTCGTTAAGTTTTTCTGACATGTCTATATTAATAACACTTTGTCCTGATATTTCAGTACTTAAGTCATACTTATCTTTAGAGTCTGAATTATAATCTCTCAAATCGTGTACTAGATCATATGTTGATTCTGCATTTGGTCCTTTTTCAGGAAGTACTGTAACAAGTGCATAATCTTGATCTTTATTTAGTTGAGGTGGTGTAACTGTTTCAACATTTTTAATATCTTTAACATCTTTCATTAATCCTTGTAAATCTTTTTGTAAGGCTTTTTGATCATCTTTTTTATCTGAAGTATCTACAAGCATTACGATTGGTCCATTGAAACCTTCTCCAAAATCATCAGAAATAATATCATATGCTTTTTTCTCAGTTGAAGTATCAGGTTTCATACCATTATCAGGTATACCTAATCTCATATGCGTAACTGGAAGTGCGGCTGCTAGTAATATTACTAGTCCAATGAGTATAGCAATCCACGGTTTTCCTACTACAAATTTCGACCAAGGAGTATCTAAACTCTCATTAGAATGAATTTTGCGTTTCTTTGGATGTATTTGTTTATGGAACACACTGATTACTGCTGGAAGTAATGTAATGGAACTTAATACTGCAAATACAACACTTAATGCAGATGCATATCCCATTATAGATAAGAAATCAATGCCGACTAATCCAAGTCCACATACGGCAATAACAACTGTTACCCCCGCAAAAATAACAGCACTACCTGCTGTTCCTAACGCTAAGCCGATTGCTTTAACATGATTTTGCTCAGTTTTAATAATTTGTCTATATCTAAATAATATAAACAGTGCATAATCAATTCCTAATGCGAGTCCTATCATTACAGCTAATGAAAGCGTAACGTTTGGAATATCAAATGAATATGTTAGTAACGCGATTGTACCTATACTAGAACCTAATCCAACTAGTGCACTAATTATAGGCATTCCTGCAGCAATTAATGATCCGAATGTTACAAGTAATACTACGAAAGCAATAATAATACCAATTGCTTCAGAGCTACCTCCAACTTCAGTATTTGCGTTTAAAGCGTTACCTGTAAGTTCTGTCTGTATGTTTTCATCGTCTAAAGGTTTCATAGCATCTTTGACTTTATCTACAGAATCAGATTTTATAGATGTTTGAGAAACTTTATAATTGATATCTGCAAAAGCAGTTGTTTGATCTTTATTTATTTGTTTATTTTTATAAGGATCTGTAATTTCTTTTATATCATCATCTTTATCCTTAGCATCTTTTAATGCATCTTGAATTTCTTTCATTGCTTTTTTGTCTGTAATACCTTTTTTATCATCACTTTTAAAGACAACCCGTACATTTGCCTTTTCACTATCTTGATTAAATTCCTTTTCAATCTTATCGTTCGTATCGATTGACTTAATACCATTCATTGTAATGTCATTATCGAAAGTGGGTTTATTAATTGCTAATGGTGTGATAATGCCCGCTAAAACAACAACCCATATAATAATTGTTAACCATTTATGTTTAGCAATAGATGATCCTAATTTAAATAAAAAATTAGCCAAAATACTTCCTCCCTTAAATCTACTCTATAGTTTATGCATACAGTGTATACAACATAACGCTTATGGTATCATGTCAAAATGCTTCTAAAAAGAGATAAAATCCTAAATGTGTATACTTTGTCTACACTTTTTAAATAATGTAGAAAAGCCGTTTACTAAACGTTCACATTTAGGATTCTAATTTTTTATAATAATAATAGAATTAAGGCGATTATTGCAGGTCCACCTTGCTTTAATATAATGGATTTCGAACTTGTAAGACTGCCATATACTGCTGCTACAATAATAAATATTAACAATAAAGCTACAAATTCTTTCGGATTTGATGATAAAAATGCCCCGTAAAACAAAGCTATAGCTAACAAGCCATTATATATACCTTGATTTTTCAGAAGGACTTGAATATTTTTATCTTTTAATACTTGTTGCTTTAAATTGAAAGTTTGTGATGTTTTTTTAGAATCCGTCGCAATCGTTTCTAAATACATAATATACAAATGTTCAATTGCAACAATAACTACAAAAATAGTTGCTAGTATATGCATAACAATACTCCTTTAGAGAACAATTTGATTTTCTTTTTCATGTATCATTTCAATAATCTCATTCTTCTCGTTCATAACAGCTACTTTTGGTGCATGCGTTTTTGCTTCTTCATCAGTAACTTGAACATAATTCATAATAATAACAATATCATCTACTTGAACTAACCTTGCTGCAGCACCATTTAAGCAAATTTTGCCACTGCCACGTTCACCTTCAATAACATAAGTTTCAAGGCGCGCACCATTATTGTTATTAACTATAGCTACTTTCTCATTTGGCAAGATATCTACTGCATCTAAAATATCTGCATCTATCGTAATACTACCTACATAATTTAAATTGGCTTCAGTTACTCTAGCACGATGAATCTTCCCGTTCATCATAGTTCTAATCATCGTATTCATCTCCATATTTATATTTATATACTCGTTATTATCATACAATGATTTTATAATCCGTCAACTATTAAATCTTAATATTACTTTTTAGTGCCTATAGAACAAAATAGTGCGTACTTACCTTTCACTCTATATAGCATTATACTAATCTATACATTAATAAAAAGGAGTTTTGAATATGAATTACACAAAGTTTCATAATGGAAATAGTATGCCAAGCGTAGGTTTAGGTGTTTTTAGAGTAGAAAATAACGACGTAGCTAAAGATGCAGTCAAACACGCTATTCAATCTGGATATAGAAGTATCGACGCAGCATTTATATATGGAAATGAAGTAAAAGTCGGCGAAGGTATTGCTGAAGGTATAAAAGCAGCTAATATTACAAGAGAAGATTTATTTATCACATCTAAAATATGGATAGATGACTATGGAAAAGACAATGTACAAAAAGCATATGAAAAATCATTAAACTTACTAGGTCTAGATTATTTAGATTTATATTTAATGCATTGGCCAGGTACAGATTTAGATTTACTATTGAACACTTGGGAAGGTATGGAAAACTTATATAATCAACAATTAGTTAAAAATATTGGCGTAAGTAACTTCAATATCGATCATTTAGAAATTCTAATCAATCAAGCTAATGTTAAACCAGTATTGAACCAAGTAGAATTTCACCCATACTTAACACAAACAGAACTAAGAAACTATTTAAGCAAACACGAAATAAAAATGGAATCATGGTCACCACTTATGAATGCAGAAATTCTACAAGACGAAACAGTAAATCGTATTGCTAAAGAAATAAATAAATCACCAGCACAAGTCATCATACGTTGGAACATCGACCATGACGTTATCACAATACCAAAATCAGTAACACCATCACGTATAGAAGAAAACTTCGAAGTCTTTAACTTCAGTTTAAACGATAATCAAATCAAGAGATTAGATGCACTTAACGAAAACAAACGCATAGGACCAAACCCAGCAGAATTTAATGGTTAAGTTATTGATAAGCGTGAACCCTTGATTAAGACAATCATTAGTTGCACTTCTCTTACGTTGTGTGAGTATGGATGTCCTTGCTTACACTTCTTCTGACTTGTGTGAGTATGGATGCCATCTCTGATAACTACTTTTATAATAATCTTTTAAAATAATATAAGCTTTACCAATATAAGAGTCTAGGACAAATAATTTGTCCTAGACTCTTTTTCCATTTTTTTGATTTTTCTGTTATACACAAGCAAATTATATATTTATTTGTATTATACAATTATTATTGCAATTTATTATTTTAATAAAATACATATGATTTTTTACTTATTATATTGCTTTACTAGTTAATAATTTGGTATTATTTAGGAGAAATATATTTTTCCCAATAAACCTTCAACAAATGCTTAAAATTTGGAAATACTTTATTTTAATCAATAAGCTAACAACAAAGATATATACATTTGGAAAAAAATTAAATAACCAGGAGGATATTATGGAAAAGATTATGCATTACGAACTATTAAAAAAAGACATTTTCAACAACATCTTTGATAAAACACAACTAAAAAGAATGGACATTCTTACTTTATATTATATAGAACAAATGAATGAGGATGAAATATACGTTAGAAAGCTTCGAAAACTAATGTTTGAACCATCTTCTTCTGAACTAACTGGTGCAATTAAAACTCTCGAAGAATTAAATTACTTTAAAAAAGTAAGAGATCCTTTAGATGAACGTTCTATTATATTGAAAAATATTGATTATGAAGCAATTAATAATACATTACGTACTTGCAAAGAAATCACAATCGATCATTTACGTAAGGTCAATTCAGAAGATGACAAAACACTTTTATAAATATCAATGAAATAAGAAATAGATTTCAGCAATAAATCTATTTAATTGAAAATAAACCTTTTCTTATATACGCTTTAATAGTAAACATTTTCTATTAGAGAGGAAGTTCAAATATGAAAGTAGCAATTATTGGCGCGAACGGAAATATTGGAAAACATCTCGGAAAAACGCTAGCTGAACGCGGTGATGAACCTATTGGATTTATACGTAAAGAGGAACAAGCTCCAGAACTCAATCAACTTGGCGTGAAAACGGAACTAGCAGATATTATAAAAACAGACGTATCAGAATACACTTCTAAATTTCAAGGTATTGATGCATTAATATTTACTGCAGGTGCTGGTGGTGCTGGTGTCGAACTCACAAAAGCAGTTGATGGAGACGGCGTTACAAAAATGATTGAAGCTGCTGAACAAGCTGGTATCAAACGCTTTATACTCGTGTCTGCATTTCCAGATGCTGGTAGAGGTATGAATATATCTGAAAGCTTCGAATTCTATATGAAAATGAAAAGACAAGCCGATGTAGAATTAGCACAATCTGCATTAGACTGGACAATTCTTCGTCCAGGCACGCTTACTAACGATGAAGCAAATGGACAAATAACGCTTGGTTACGCAATCAGCTACGATGAAATCCCAAGAGATGATGTCGCAAATGTAATTGTAGAATTACTTAACCAGCCAAACACTTCCCATAAAATATTAGAGCTTACAAAAGGTAAGACACCTATTCAACAAGCAGTAGAAAAATACAGCAATTAACACCAAAACACCACGAAGTAGGAATGTTCCCTTCCTTCGCGGTGTTTTATTATTTTATTTTACTGTAAACAGCGTCTTTCCAATATATAATTAAGTTCATTATTAATTTATTTCACTTGATTCTTTTTTGTTGTATTCGTTGAAGTTAATGAAGGTAAAGCCAAAACTTTGTTAAGTACTATGTTAATGAGTTATATAATTTTAAATACCTTCTTTGCTGGTGGTTTTATAAGAAGTACTACTAAGACAATTGGGGCAATAATGAAAAATAGAGATTAAACGCTAGAAAAATTGAACAAAGATAAAAGAAATTTCCAACAAACAATCCTGAACACAATTTGATAGTGTTCAGGATATTTTTATGTTGTTAAACAGTTTTATAAATATTGATGTATTCTTTATGTACCCTATTGAAGTTACAAAATATTAAAACATTATTTTGAATTATCCAGAAAATTGAATGAAATAGAAACTTGTGTATTATCTGAAAATTGTGTAAAATTTTACCAAAGATTACTTTGAATGCCTCCTGTTAATTTATTTAGAAAGTAGGTAAATGCCTTATGAGAAAATTATTGAATTTCATCATGACGATAATCGCATTCTTATTAATAGCGTGTTTGCCTGCTTTTTTTGATGATCAACGTTTTAGTTTCTTGAACTATCTTAAAGCGTTACAGTCGACGTTTTTATACATATTTCATCCTCAGGATATTATATTTACAAATAAAATATCACATGTTGAACGCAGTTTATTTCCGTTCTTTATTGAACCTTGGATAAATACTATTGTGATTTTATTTTCAGCACTATTGTTAGCTTTTATCGTATCTTTATTATTTATATACCTTCTATATGTCAATGAACATATTAAAAAATGGTATTTAAAAATTAATACGGTTTTATCTATTATTCCAGATATTTTTTATATACCTTTTTCTATTTCATTAGTGATATTATTTTATCGATATACAGATATTCTATTGTTTAATATAGCAAATAGTTCAGAGGATAAAGCTTTATTATTCCCTATTTTAGTGCTATCCATTATACCTTTTGTGAGTAGCGTGACATTTTTAAGTAGTATTCTAGATGATGTATCTCGTACGGATTATATTGAATTTTCTAGAGCGAAGGGTTTATCAAATGTAGAACTATACTTTAAGCACATATTAAGGAATTTGTTTGCATCATATTTAATCAATTTTAAACATATTATCTGGATCACCTTTTCAAGTTTGTTACTCTTGGAAAGAATCTTTAACATGCACGGTTTGTCATCATTTATATTTGATTATAGATCACCAGAAGTATTATTTGTCACGTTTATATTGATTTATGTACCTGTATCTCTCGCCATATTTATGAGTCATAAAGTATTATTTACGATCACTGGCGTACGGGGAGGGTTATCATGAAGAAATTTTATATGCTATTAACGTTACTTGTCTTACCTGCACTAGTTGGTATTATTTATTTTGACTTACTAAACATCACGCCTAAACCTATGAACTTTCTATACAATTCTAATGGAGATATCATGAAAAGCTCACCATTTGCACCTAGCTTTAAAGCTTTATTTGGTGTTGATGCTGCTTCTAAAAATATGTTATTTGAAGTGTTATCTGGATATCGTATCACTGTACTGATTATCATGATCATATCAAGCTTATCGGTTCTTTGTTCGGTTGTAATTGGCACTTATTTAGCATTTAATCGCAAAACAACAAGTATTTACAGCGTCTTTTCTAATGCTTTATTTTATATTCCTCAATCCATATTGGCGTATATCTTATTACAACCTTTACTATATGAAACGATAGATGGCTTTACGACTACTATGCAATTTAGAATTATCTACAATATCATCATTCTGACAATCTTAATGACACCAACGACAACCATGCTGATAAAAGAATCAACCCAACACATATTAAATAAAGACTATATCGATGCTGCTTATACCATTAGTCCTAATAATAAACATATTTTTATCAAACATGTATTACCTAACATCCAAACTCAATATTTAATCATATTTTTGAGAATATGTTTTCAAACCTTGCTTGTCATGACACACCTAGCCTTCTTCAAAATATTCTTTGGAGGTACAAAAGTTTGTTATGGTCCAGCATGTGAAATTATAGAACGACCAAGCATAAATGACTTAAGTAGTTTATTAGGATTTCACTCAAACGAGCTAACAATAAATTGGTGGACATTCTATGCACCTTTATTAGGCATATTATATATATTCATCATTATCAATTTATTGGCGCGAACGGAAATATTGGAAAACATCTCGAAAAAACACTAGCTGAACGTGGTGAAGAACCTATTGGAGTTATAGATAAAGAGGATCTAGCAAATATTATAAAACAGACGTATCAGAATACGCTTCTAAATTTCAAGGTATTGATCCATTAATATTTAATGCAGGTGCTAGTGTTGAACTCACAAAAGCAGTTGATGGAGACTGCTTTACTAAAATGATTGAAGCTGCTGAACAAGCTGGTATCAAACGCTTTAAACTCCTGTCTGCATTTCAAGATGCTGGTAGAGATATGAATATATCTGAAAGCTTCAAATTCTATATGAAAATGAAAAGACACTGAATACTTTTACAGTAGACAGCGTCTTTCCAATATATAATTAAGTTCATTATTAATTTATTTCACAAGATTCAAAAAATAATACCCAAGCAAAATATCATTATATTTTGAAAGATAAGATATACTTATAATAAATATGAGATATAAATTTTAAGGAGGAGCATCATGTTAAAAATAAGTGTATTAGATCAAGCGCCAATATCCAAAGGCAGTAATCCTGAAGAAACGCTACAAAATACAATTAAATTAGCTAAATGGACTGAATCGCTAGGATACTATCGATATTGGGTAGCAGAACATCATAATACAAGCGGTTTAGCAAGTTCTTCTCCTGAAATTTTAATGACACAAATCGCCGCTTCTACTCATAAAATTCGAATCGGATCTGGTGGTATATTACTGCCACAATATAGCCCATATAAAATCGCAGAAAATGCTAAAACATTATCAGCTTTGTACCCTAATCGTATCGACTTAGGGTTTGGCAATTCACCCGGTGGTTCTCCTATCACTCAAAAAGCATTAACAGATAATCATATTAAACCTAAAGAAGACTTTTATAGACAAGCATCAGATTTACAAGGATTCTTGCACAACACACTATCTAGAGATCACGAATATAGACTCGTAAAAGCAGGACCACGAATAGATAACCCACCAGCAATGTGGTTATTAGGACTTACTGAAAATGGAGCGAAAAATGCAGCACAACTAGGTATTGGATTTGTATTCGGACATTTCATAAATCCTAAATACGGTAAAATAGCCATGAAACGCTATAATAATGATTTCGTACCATCAGTAAATCATAAAGAAGCGACAACAATCATTTGTATATTTGTAGTCTGTGCAGAAACCGACGAAAAAGCAGAAGAACTCGCAATCACACAAGACAAATGGTTATTAAACGTAGGAAAAGGATTAGGCACAAAAGTACAACCACGAGAAGAAATAAATATTGAAGAATACACAAAAGAAGAATTAGAACAAATAGAAGAAAATAGAAAAAGATGTATAGTCGGTTCACCAACAACAGTCAAAACAGAGCTACACAAACTAGCAGAATTCTATCAAACAAATGAATTTATGATCATTACAAATATATATGACTTTGAAGATAAAAAAAGATCCTATCAACTAATCGCAGAAGCAATGTTGAGTGACAGTTAAAGCAATTGTTATAGAGCGTTGGATTAATATTAGTTCCTGTGATGGCTAACTGGCAGAATTTCGAATTATGCTCCTTAGACAACACCCTCTTACGGTCATTTCTCGGAATTTTGTCCCTTACAGCACCTCTTACGGACTTTTCTAAGAATTTTGTCCCTAACAACACCCCTTACGGACATTTCTCGGAATTTTGTCCCTTACAGCACCCCTTATGGACATTTCTCAGAATTATGTCCCTTACAGCACCTCTTACGGACATTTCTCGGAATTTTGTCCCTTACAACCACTCTTACGGACATTTCTCAGAATTATGTCCCTTAGCACCCCTCTTACGGACATTTCTCAGAATTATGTCCCTTACGCTTTCTCCACTCTAACTTTACTATTCATCTAGATACTGAATACGAGCTGTTTGTATTGCGATGATATCAATAACAAAACCAGCCAACAAAGTTTGAGAGTTTGTTGGCTGGTTTATGTAAAGTTAGATTCAATAAATGAATTTAGCTTTTTTATCTATATAAAACTATTTAATGCAAATGCTATTAAGAATGCTACTACGGACAGAAGTGTTTCCATGACTGTCCATGTTTTGAATGTTTCTTTTACACTTAATCCTAAGTATTCTTTTACCATCCAAAATCCTGCATCATTCACATGTGATAACATTAGTGAACCTGCTCCAGTAGCAATAACGAGTAACTCTAAATTTACTCCGGATAAATTCTGTATTATTGGCGAAACGATTCCAGCTGCAGTAGTTAGTGCAACTGTAGCAGATCCTGTAGCTACCCGAATTAGACCAGCTACTAAAAATGCTAATAATAGTGGAGATAGTGATAAATTCTCAGTCATTTGAGCAATTGTTTCTCCTACTCCTGTTTCTATAAGAATTTCTTTAAATCCTCCTCCAGCACCAATAATTAATATAATTGAACCTATTGGTAAAATACATTCTTCTACTATTTCTTTAATTACATTTTTATTCATGCCTTGCTTAAATCCAAGAAAATAGAAAGCTGCAAAACATGATATCAATAGCGCTATAACTGGGCTACCTATAAATAACAATGTGTTTTTAATTAAATTAGGTAAGTCACCTAAATATGGTGTAACAATTGAAAGTAGCATTAGCAGTACCGGCAACACGATTATAAAGAAGGATACTGAAACACTTGGAAATCCAGTTGTTTTATTGCTAACTTTAATAATATTTGGTGAATTTTCTGGTATGACTCTTTTACTAATAAACTTACCAAATAGTGGACCAGCAATAATCGCAGTTGGTAAAGCTATGATTAATGAATATAATAATACTTTACCTAAATCAGCTTCATATATACCTATTGCTGTCATTGCCCCAGGGTGAGGTGGAACAATTCCGTGAACTATTGATAAACCTGCTAACAATGGTATAGCTATCAGTAATATATTCTTTTTAGTAGTTTTGTGTATGGATATTACTAATGGTAATAAGATAACAATACCTACTTCAAAGAATACTGGAATACCAATAATGAATCCTGAAAACAGCATAGCCCAAGGTAATTTCTTTGGACCTAATTTTTTAATTAAGAAATCAGATATTTGCATACCTGCCCCAGAATCAGACATTAATTTCCCTAAAATAGTCCCTAATGCTAATATGCCGACTAAATGTCCTAGAACATCTCCAACACCCGTCTCATATGCAGTAACAATTTTGTCTGGAGACATGCCTGCCATAATTGCTAAGAATAATCCTGCAACCGTTAAACTGATAAAAGCATGCCATTTCCATAATGCAACCCCTAAAATAACAATCACAATTGAAAGTAGCGTAATGATTAATAAATATATATTTGAATCCATCATTTTCCCCCTATTATGTTAGCGCTACCATTTAATCACAAAAGTTAAAGCATCAATTGTTTAAACTGATGCTATATTTTTTCAACTTACTATTATAATAACCAATACTATATTCAACTGTATCACCATTGTAATCATAAGATTGTCTTTCTCTTACTAACAACGAAACAGATTTATTAAGTTCTAAAAATTTAGTAGCCGCTTGATCTTCTTTCACTGAGAAAGAATCTTCTGTATTTTTTATTTCAATACCCGACTCTTCTAAAATTTTGTAAATTGATAAATCATTATTTTTCTTTTGATCCTCATAATTACTCAGGCTATTTAAAGGATATGGTAAATAATGATTGAATAAAATATATGGTGTATTATTTAATAAATATACTCTTGTAATTTTATAGGCATTTTCACCGAACATGTTATATAATTCACTATTTTTTTCGTTTCTAATTACAGCTATATCTTTAATAATCTTTTTGATTTCGTTTCCTTCTTCAACCAATTTTTCTGTAAAGTTCTTATTTTTAGTAACTTTATTAAATGGTTTATGGCTTATTACTGTCGTACCTTTTCCACTTTTTTTCTCTAAATAACCTAAAGCAACAAGTTCTTTAATCGCTGCTCTTACAGTCACTTTACTTACATTAAATTCTTTTTCAAAATCAGTTTCCGTAGGTATATGATTACCTACTGTGTATATTCCATGGATAATTCTATCCTCTATAATCTGTTTAATTTGTAAATATAATGGTCCTTTTTTTGATGATAATATCGTCATAAAGCATTACCTCTCTATATCATTAATTTCATTACTCATGACTTTTATTATATCATCTGCACTAAATAATGGGGTATCACCTGATATTGTATGTGCAAAAGAACATGATGCAGTTGAAAACTCAACTATTTCTTGTGGTTTCATATCAGATAGCTCGCCGTGGATGATACCGCATGTATATGCATCTCCAGTACCAATTCTATCTAATATTGTTACTTCATAATTTTTCGAATAATATATTTTATTGTTTTTAAATAAATATCCTTTTAGCACATTATGGCTATTATCTTTAATAATTCTTTTAGTCCCTGCAATTATAGGAATATTATATTTTTTTGAAACAATAGGTAGTACTTCTTCTAACTGTTCTTCTTTAGTTTCTTTATCAGAACCTATGCCTAAAGTATAAATAGCATCTTTTTCATTCATTAACACTATGTCCGCTTCATTTAGAATTGTTTCATAATAAGGTTTCGCTTTCTCATTCCCATTATCACCCCATAAAGATGGTCTGAAATTACAGTCAAAAACAACTAACACGTTATTTTGTTTTGCCGCTTTTACTAATTCAAGAATGTTTTGTCTCATCATTTCATTCATTGCTAAAGAAATACCACAAATATGAAGCACGTCTATATTTTCAAGAATGTTATCTATCTTATATTGTGAAAGTTCTACCGTATTAAAACTACTTTCTTTTCTATTTGTATACGTAACATTGCTAGGACGATTACCATATCCCTCTTCTAAAAAATACATACCTAGATTATTATGACGTTTCAAAATATAATCACTATTAATTCCAAGTCTTCTTATTGCACTTATAGAAGTAGTTCCGATTGAATTATCAGGTACTGAACTAATTAAACTCGTTTGATAACCAAACTGTGATAGTAATCCTGTTACATTAACACCAGTACCTGTAAAACTATAATTTAACGTGTCAGCTTGTCTTAATAGCATATTATCTGGTACGGTTAATCGCATCATAATTTCTCCGTATGCAGCTATATGTTTATTCATATAAATCAACTTTTTCTTTAATCTTATTATTAAGCCATTTGACATCATCAAGCTTCGTTAAACCAGTCTCTTTATCAATAATAGAAGAATATACGTGAGGTATAATTTTAGGAACATTATTTTTCAAAGCGATATCTAATATTTCTTCAAAGTTGTCTAATGTAATGCCACCTGTTGGTTCAAGTCCAAATTGTTCTTCACCACATGCTTTTGCGACTAATTCATATTCTTCTTTAGTTTGAAGACCCTTCATTGGGAAGAATTTAATTGATGATCCACCCATATCTTTTATTAAATTAATTGCTGATTTAATTGGTACGATAGCATGTTCTTCACCTGCACTACTATAAGGTCCTGTTGATATATTTACATATCCAGGTTTACCTGTTGGAGAAACCAATGCATTAACCCAAGTATCACTCCCTGAATTAGCAAATGTTTGACCTACACTTGTGAACACTTGATTGATATGAGAACCTTGATAGTTTTTAGCAATTTGAGATACTATTTCAGCTTGTTTATTATCACCTGCACCTAAACCAATAGAAATCGCATCATCTACGCCACTTCCAAATTCACGCATCGCTTCAACTGCATGATTAACAGTGTCAAAGTCTTTTGATAGAACTCCAATGATTACATTTTTTTCTGCAACATTATAAATGTCTTCTATGTTTTCTTTGCCTTTAGCTAATACATTTAATGACACTCTGTTTTTATAAAATCTTTCTAATATTTTCATTATATTTCTCCCTCCAATATTTTAACTAATGTATTATAAATAATATCAATTTCATTTTCTTTTAATGGTCTTGGATCAATATCAAAAAATCCTTGTTTAATACCGTAATCTCTTGTATATATAGCGATTTCAGCTCTCTTCATCTTGTTTACAACATCTTCTGCTGATAAATTAATTACTGACTGATCTATTTGAACACGACTTCTATATATTTCTCTACCAGCTTCATCTTGAACAATCGATATATTTATTCCTTCATAATTATTAAGCGATTCTAGCTTTTTTAATTCGGCTTTTTCATTTTGGGAATTATCTACTTTTTCATAGTATTCATCAATTGCTTGTAATAAACCAAATATGGATTCTTTGCCTACTTTCATACTTCTTCCTATAAAGTGCAACTGTACTTTAAGTGATTCAATTAAGTCTTTTTTACCAGCTACAATTCCTGATGTTGGACCTTGTATTGCTTTTGATCCGCTATAAATTGCTAAATCAGAACATTGAACATATTTCTCCAAATCTTCTTCTGCAGCTGCATCAACTATCAATGGAATATTGTTTCTTTGTGCTACTTCATATATTTCTTCTACTGACACCATATTTTTTTGAACTGCATGATGTGACTTAACGTATAAAATAGCTGCTGTATTTTTATTTATTGCAGATTCTACATGCTCACTTTTACCTTCATTTGCATATCCAACTTCTACTAGTGAACCTCCACCTAAATAAACCATTGTTTCTATTGGTGCACCGTATTGTACGTTATGTCCTTTGAATAAAATAATTTCATTTTGTTCAATATCTTGATTATGCAACAGTTGACTCTTCCTTTTATCACCTTTAGTTACAACCGAAGCTATTGATAGTGCGATGCCGCTTGATGCTGAGTTTACAACTACCGCATCTTGAGCATTTATTTTATCAGCAATATAGCGTCCGGATTTATCTACTAAATCTGCAATTTCAACATAATTTTGCCCACCGAATTTCATTGCATTCATAACTGAATCTGTTGGAGAAGAAACCCCTAATATACTCATTCTTCCACTAGCGTTTATGACTTTTTTCAAACCATATTTATAATTTAATGAATTCTCCATTTGCTAATACGCCTCTTTCTTTTATCAATTTTGATCCTTGCATTACTTTTCTGTCTGAATCTATAAATTCAACTTCTTTATCAAGAACATCAAATATTGTTAAGTTTGCAATATCACCTTCTTTAAGTTCCGATAAGTAAGCTTTATTAATTATGTTTGCTGGATGTATTGTAACTGCATTAATTACTTCTTCTAATGAATAACCTAAATTCAAGAATTTTGATAATACATTAGACAAGCTAAACACAGGACCTTCTAATCTATTTTTCTTATAAATATCTGAACTGATCGTATTAAAATGAATTTTGTTTTCTTTTGCTATTTTAGCTACTTGAAATGAGAAACTAGCATTACCATGTCCAACATCTAAATTAACCCCTCTATTAATAGCATCTAATAAAACATCAAGTGGTTTATTTTTGTCATCAAACAGATTGTTGTCTTTACCATTTAAAAAGTGTGTAATGATATCACCTTTTCTTAATAAAGGAATGACTTCTTCTATTTTGGGAGGTGCTGAACCTATATGAGTCATAATTGGTAAATTTAATTCATCACTTAATTCAATAGCTTTTTCTAAAGGAATTGTTCCATTCCCTTTAACGACACTACTACTAATTCTCGATTTAAGACCTATAATCATCTCTTTGTATTTTCTAGCAGCATTCATACATTCATTTGCATCAATCCAATCTAAATTAGATAATTCATCAATTCTTTCTAATCCTATCTTAGAAATATTTAAAAAAGAAAAGACATTAGTCTTACTCTTTAATGCTCTATCATATAGTTCATTAATTCTGTTTGCTCCACAACTTCCTGCATCTACTATTGTTGTTACACCTTGGTTAATACCAATGTCATCTATGTTATCGCCATAAGGAGTGAAATCTGAAAATGCATGGACATGTAAATCAATCCATCCAGTTGAAACGACTGAATCATCACCTTTAAATATAATTTCACCGTTAAGAGAATTAGGCTTATCAATTTTTTTAAGTATGCCTTTCTCTATTAAAATATCTACTCGATTCCCCTTTGTAGTTGCGATATTTTGAATAATACCTGAACTTTTCAAAAACGATCACCTCTTTAAAAAAGATTATAACATTATAATGTTTAGAAACACAACTCATTAAACATTATAATGTTTGATTGTTAAAAAATAAAAAGGCCACTTCTATTGAGTGACCTTAAACTACTTCCATCTAATCCTCTACATACTGATCATTAGCTGCTTGTAATGCGAAGATATAGAATAAGACTGATATTATAATTAATGAAATGATACCGATATCCCATCCTCCTAATAAATCATGTAAAAATCCTATTAAGAATGGTCCTATTGCTGCGATAAAGTAACCGACTGATTGTCCAAATCCTGATAAGGACATACTGCCTGCGTTTGTTCTTGCTCGAATTGAAAAGAAGGTCATGCATAAGCTAAATCCTGCTCCCATTCCAAATCCTGCTATTATAATTCCAACGATTAATACTATGTATGATTGACTAAATAATAAACTAAATCCTAGTATAAACAACATACTTACTATCGTAACGAGTAATTTTTGGTTTTGCATTTTTGATGCGATTATTGGGAATATAAACGTCATTGGTACTTGTGAAAATTGATTTAACATTAATAAATAGCCTGCTGCTGTTGGTGACAATCCTTTGTCTATTAGAATGGTTGGCATCCATGCTATAACTGTATAAAATACCATTGATTGCATTGCCATTGTTAATGCAACCACCCACGCTAATTTAGATGTAGACATTCTAACTTTCGGTCCTTGAACTTTATTTTGCATTTCTTTAGTTGCTTGTACTTCTTGTTGTTTTCCACTTTTAACTTGTGGTATCCAAAATATAATGGCTAATATAGTTAAAACAACCCAGAATGATAGTGATAATCGGAATCCTAATGGTGTTATTTCAGATAGTGGATAACTTAATCCCCCACCTAACCCGGCTGTGAAATTCATTGTTGCACTATATACGCCAGTAAATAATCCTATTTGTAATGGGAACCTCCATTTCACGTAACTTGGTAAGCAGACATTTCCAAATGCGATAGCTACACCTAACAGAATTGTTCCTATTATAAATAATCCTATATCTCCTGAGACACGTAATAACAAACCTATTAAAAGTATCACTAAAGAATAAAGAATGGTACTAGACATCGTTAATTTCGTAACGATTTTAGATACCATTGGCGAAACGAACCCAAACAATATTAATGGAATTGTTGTTAAAAATCCTGCTAGACTATTACTAATTTCTAAATCTGATTTAATCAATTCTATTACAGGTCCAACTGAGGTTAATGGTGCTCTTAATGTAGATGCTACAAATATCATGCCAAATAAAATCAACCATATATCTTTAAATTTATATTTCTTAATATTATTTTCCAATTTTTTCACCGCCGTGATTATCTTTTATAATTACAATACTACATGAAAATAATTGAATTAATAGATTAAAATTATTTACGTATACAAAAAGAGGCTGGACAAATTAATTGTCTCAGCCTCAAACATTGTAATAACAGTATCTGACTGCTCTTTGTTGTTTAATATTTTATTTATAGATTAAAATTGTTCAGATAGAATTTTTTGCTCTAAGAAGTTAAGCATATAATCCGGGCTACCTGTCTTAGCGTCTGTTCCGGACATTTTGAAACCACCAAATGGGTGATAACCAACTACTGCTGAAGTACAACCTCTATTCAAGTATAAGTTACCAACATCATAATCTTCACATGCTTGTCTCCAATGCTCACGATTATTTGTAATAACTGCACCTGTTAAACCATAGTCAGTATCATTTGCTACTTCTAACAATTCTTCAAAGTTGTCACATTTTGTGAAGCCAACAACTGGACCGAAAATTTCCTCTTGCATAATTTGGTCGCTTGATTTCAAATCAGAGATGATAGTTGGATGAACAAAGAATCCTTTGCTATCGTCCGTTTTACCTCCGACTTCAAGCTTACCTTCTTTACTACCAATTTCGATATAATTTTTAATTTTGTCGAATTGTTTTTGGTTAATAACAGGTCCCATATAAACATCAGAACCGCCTTCAGTATGTTTAATTGAAAGTTCTTTTGTTAATTTGATTGATTTCTCTAGAACTTCATCATAGACATCTTTATGCACTATTGCTCTAGAACAAGCTGAACACTTTTGTCCAGAGAAGCCAAATGCTGAATCTACAATTGCTTGAGCAGCTAAATCAGTATCGATATTTTCATCGACAACAATCGCATCTTTACCACCCATTTCAGCAATGACACGTTTCAAGAAGTTCTGTCCTTCTTGAACTTTAGCAGCTCTTTCAAAGATACGTGTACCTGTAGCTCTTGAACCAGTAAATGTTACAAAGTGTGTATCTTTATGATCTACTAAATAGTCTCCTATTTCTTTAGGATCACCAGGTACAAAGTTAACGACACCTTTTGGAAGTCCCGCTTCTTCTAAAATTTCAATAAGTTTGTACGCGATTAACGGTGTATCTTCTGCTGGTTTTAACAATACAGTATTACCTGCAATAATAGGCGCAACTGTTGTACCAGTCATAATTGCAAAT
Organism: Mammaliicoccus sp. H-M34; assembly: GCF_022386495.1. Lineage (NCBI taxonomy): Bacteria > Bacillati > Bacillota > Bacilli > Caryophanales > Staphylococcaceae > Mammaliicoccus > Mammaliicoccus sp. H-M34. The sequence continues at coordinate 17,329 of NZ_JAJNIK010000010.1, read as the reverse complement.
GGGAAGTTCCAAGGTGGAATCGTAACACCAGGTCCCATTGGTTTATAAATATATTGATTATGCTCGCCTTCTCTATCAAAGACTTGCTTACCATGAGCTAATTCCATCATAGAACGTGCATAATATTCAATGAAATCTATTCCTTCATTTGTATCTCCATCTGCTTCATTCCATGGCTTACCTGCTTCATATACCATTAAAGCAGAAAGTTCATGTTTTCTTCTACGAATAATAGCAGAAACTCTAATTAATAATTCAGCTCTTTCTTTAGGAGTCCATTTTCTCCAAGTCTTATAAGCTTCTTTAGCCGCTTCCATAGCTTGATCTACTTGTTCTTTAGAAGCTTTAGAAATTGTTCCTAGTACTTGTTGATGATTAGCTGGATCTACAGATTCATATTTGTCATCTGTAAAAATTTTCTCTCCATTAATAACGAGAGGAATTTCTTTTCCAAATTCAGCTTTAACTTTTTTTAAAGCATCCTTAAAAGCCTGTTGATTCTCTTGATTTGTAAAATCTGTTGCAGGTTCATTGTGAAATTCTACTACCATCCTTCATACCTCCTAAATATATAAACCTAATAAGAGGTCAAATACCTCTTATAGAACATTTTACTATTCTATTTCCAATTTTATCAAGTAAAGGGCTTTCATAAAGAATTATATATTGAAATAAAGGTCAGATGACAGCAGTATAAAGAGTTCTAACGAGCTTGTTTTACGAGTCTTGATCGTTAGAAAAACATACTCATCTTTCTATTGCTTTATGTATTTGTTTAATGTCTTCGGGTGTTGTTTCGCAACAACCTCCTATAATTTGAACACCTTGCGCGATCCATTCTTTTGTTTTTTGAACAAGTAACGCATTCTCTCCTTTACCAATCCAAACTTTTTCAATTGGATCGAACGTTTTGCCACCATTTGGGTATAAAGCGATTACTTGTGGCAATTCGAGCAATCCCTTATTAATTGCTTTCTCTACACTATCAATACTTGAACAGTTAATACCGAATACGGGCACGCGCCCAATGTGTTGTGCGATATACTGACATACTTTTTCAAATTCAGTACCATCTGATAAGTTACCTTCATTATCAACTGTACATGAAATCCAGAAAGTAATATGATCACTATAGTTTGGAATGATATATTCAACTATTGCTTTAATCTCATTAAAATTAGGTACTGTTTCAAATACGAAATCGTATATGCCTCTATTAATTAAAGCGTTAATACGTTCTTCGTGAAAGTGTATGTATTCATCAACTGAAATTTCATATTGCCCTGTATATTCAGAACCATCACTTAAATATGCACCATAAGGACCTAAACTTCCGACTACAACTTGATCATCTGTTACAGCTTCTTTAATATTTTTTACTGCAATTTCAAATAATTGTTCTATTTCTGAAGTTTCTTTACCAATTGCTTTAAATGTAGCAAAACTTGCTTGATACGTACTCGTCAAAATGATATCAGCACCTGCATCAGTAAATGCTTGATGAGCTTGCGTTACTTTATCTGGTTGATTTATAAGTACTTCACTAGACCATAACGAAGAATTCAAATCACATCCATATCCTTCTAATGTTGTCGCTAATCCTCCATCTAACACTAATGCTGTTTTCTGATTTAATTTATCTAGAAGTCTCAATATCCTGACCATCCTTTTTATGATATTTTACAAAGTAAAAAATAATAGCAATTATTGCAAATGGTATTCCAAAGTATAATGCTGGTGATTGGTTAGGATCAAAAAACATCCCTACACATGAAATCAAACATAAGATAAAGCCAATTATCGGTACACTTTGATGTATTTTCAAATGTTTATTTAAGCGTTTAGCATTAAAATAAGATAAACAAATGCTCATCCATACAATTACAACAGCCAATCCTGCAATTGATACAAGCACGATGTATAATGAGTCTGCTGCATAAATACTTGAGAATAATGCTAACAATCCTCCACACATACTGAATATTGTAGCGCGGACTGGCATTTGATGTTTATTTAGCTTTTTAAAATAATTTGGAAACATACCTTCATTGGACAAACTCCATACCATTCTACTTGCAGCATATAGCCCTGAATTAGCAGCAGATAATAATGCCGTAATAATTACCAAATTCATTATGTCCCCGGCATATGGAATACCCATATTTTGAAAAATAACGACAAAAGGACTTTCTAAAGATTTACCTTGATAACTTGGAATTAAAATAGAAATAATAACCATCGTTCCTATAAAGAAGATAATAAGTCTCCATAAAGTAGCATTAATCGCTTTAGGTATGACTTCTTTAGGATTTTTAGTTTCACCAGCAGCAATTCCAATAAGTTCAGTACCACTAAAGGCATAATTGACAGCTAACATCGTTAAAAATACTGCACCTAATCCATTAGGGAAACTAGGATTCGTATATCTAGATTTAATCGTTTCTAGCCCATTATAACCACCGTATTGAATGAGCCCAAATAAAGTTAGTGCACCTAAACCAATGAAAACAATAATAGCTAACACTTTTACTAAAGAAAAATAAAATTCAACTTCAGCATAAAACTTAGTCGACACTATGTTAAAAGCAAGTACAAGTATGATAGCAATACTTGAAAATATGTATACAGGTACATCAGGCAACCACTTACCCATTAAAATACCAACAGCAGTAAACTCAGATCCAAGTGCCACAGTCCAAGTTAACCAATAAAACCAAGCGACGATATAGCCAATAGAAGGATGAATGTATTTAGAAGCGTATACATGAAATCCTCCTGTAACAGGATGTTCAATAGCTAATTGACCTAGACATAACATCACAAGATATACCAAAATCGCACCAACTACATAAGATAACATAGTCCCCAAAGGACCAGCTTGTTGCAAAGTATACCCAGAACTTAAAAATAAACCAGTTCCAATTACACCACCAAAACTTAATAACATGATATGACGTTGCTTCATATCCCGTTTGTACGATTGATTAGACACGATAAACCTTCTCTCTAGAATTAAAAATATCTTTAATTCTATATCTTTCGAATAATTCAGTCAACTTAAAATTTTCTGTAAATAATATATATTGGAAGAAGTTGGGATATGGGTGTCCTTAGTTACACTTCTCATACGTTGTGTGAATATAGATACCCTTGCTTACACTTCTCTCGACTTGTGTGAATATAGATACCCTTGCTTACACTTCTCTCGACTTGTGTGAATATAGCTATCCTTACTTACACTTCTCTCGACTTGTGTGAATATAGCTATCCTTGCTTACACTTCTTCCGACTTGTGTGAATATAGCTCACCTACGACTAAGAGACTAGGACAATTTGATTGTCCCAGCCTCTCTTCCAAAATAAATATCTACACTTAATTTTTAACTTTGTAGTGCTTTTTCCAATTTTTCTTTTATTGTTGCTTTATCGTCTTCAATTGGATTAAATTCAAATTTTTCACCGTTTATGAAGACTGAAGGCACTCCAGTAATGCCTCTTTCAAAGGTTTCTTGATGTATAGCAAGTGATCGATCATCTGCATTTTTTTGTGGGGACAAAGCGAGCTCCTGCTCCATTTTTCTTTCTATCGTCTCAAAATTCAATGTCCATTCTTCTTGTGTTCCATATAGGTGACGTATAATCTCAAATGTTTCTTCAGGGTCATTATAATCCAGATAAATATTAGCGACAGTACCTTTTAGCAGTCTTTGCTTAGTCTTATCAAAGTGTTTAATAATATATTGAACACTTCCATCATTAATATAAGGTTTTAACACTTCATCTGCTGCTGCAAAATAATGAGAACAATATGGACATGCAAAATTTATAAATGCTTCTACTGTTATATTTGCTTCTTTATTTCCTACAGTTAAATGTTGAATTGTTGTCATAACGATTACCTCCTATATGTTGTTATATTAATTTAACCATTTCACCGACTATAATGCTAACGATTATATTCAGAATAGTTAAACAATTTATATTATAAAAACAAAAAAACACCTCATAACAATGTTATGAGGTGTTAAGCTAATAATTTAATATTAGTTTTTGTTAACGTTAACCGCTTGAGGTCCACGTTGGCCTTCTTCGATATCAAATGTAACTGAAGCGCCTTCGTCTAATGATTTGTAACCTTCAGTTTGGATTGATGAGAAATGTACGAATACGTCGTTACCATTTTCTCCTTCGATGAAACCATAACCTTTTTCTGCGTTAAACCATTTTACTGTACCTTTATTCATATAAAAGTCCTCCTGTGTGCTTTTGCACGATATATTTGCAATAATCAATCTTCAAACTTAAATGGACTTTCATTAACAATGAATAAAACTACCAATTAATTTAATCTCGAAATATCACTTGATACTTACTATACATTATAAGTTATAAATTGTAAAGCCTTTTGTTAAATTAAACTTTTATAACTTGCTAGTTCTTATAAATAATACTTATCTATAACCTTTAATTCTTCATCTAATTCGTAAATAAGTGGCGCACCTGTTTTGATTTCTAATTCTGAAATTTCATCATCAGGGATATCTTCTAAATATTTAATAAGTGCTCTTAAGGAATTACCGTGGGCAGATACAAGTGTTGTTTGGTTATTTAGCAAACTTGTTGAAATATGATCTATCCAGAATGGTATTACTCTATTTAATGTATCTTTCAAACTTTCTGATACTGGCATAATTCTTCTATCTAACATTGCGTATCTTCTATCATTTAAATATTCTTCTCGTAATTTTTCATCTGCTTCAGGTGGTTTTGTATCATAAGATCTTCGCCAAGTATGTACTTGTTCTTCTCCAAATTCTTTTCTTGCTTCATCTTTATTCTTACCTTGTAGTCCCCCATAATGACGTTCGTTTAGTCGCCAACTTTTATAAACAGGAATCCATAACTGATGAGAATGTTTTAATAATAAATAAGTTGTCTCAATAGCTCTTGTCAAAAGAGAAGTATATACAACATCGATTTCAATCTTTTGTTTTAATAATTTTTCTCCCGAGATTCGTGCTTCATTATAGCCTTGTTCTGATAACTCAACATCTGCCCAACCTGTAAATAAATTTTGAGCATTCCATTCACTTTGACCATGTCTACATAAAATTAATTTTGGCATATGATTCGCTCCAGTCTATATCATTGTTATTTCTATTGAACCATTAATTCCTTAATTTTAAAAAGAAAAAGAGAAACCACATAATATAAATAACGTTTCAAATTAACTGAATCAGTTCTATAATTAAATTATATATACTCAGATGACGTTAAAGCCATCTTAAATTTTTAATAAAGGGTTTGTTTACTATGATTTCAAAGTTTATTAAAGTCATCTTTCAAATATGCATCATATATTTAATCACAATATTTGGTAGCTGGATTCAGCAAATTCTAGACATTCCGATTGCTGGCAGTATTATAGGTCTTGCTACACTATTCTTGTTACTGCAGTTCAATATTATTAAAGAAGAGTGGATAAAAGATGGTGCAAACTTATTATTAAGCACAATGATCTTTTTCTTTATTCCTTCTATTGTCGGTGCAATGGATTTAGTTGAACAATTTAATTCTCAGTTTATCTTCTTAATTATTTTAGTTATAGCAAGCACTTGTATCGTTGCACTTTGTTCCGGATACGTTGCAGAAAAAATGACAAAATCTAATAGTATAGAAGAAAGTGGTGATAAATCATGATTTTAAAAACATTATTCATGATTCTTTTAACAGTCATCACGTACATATTTGCATTGTATATTCAAAAGAAATTTAAAATCGCAATTCTCCATCCAGCACTCGTTTCTTCTATTGTAATAATATTTGTACTTATTATGTTAAATTATGATTATCAAGACTATATGACTGGCGGTAAATGGATATATAACTTTTTAAACTGCACAGTTGTATGCTTAGCTTATCCTTTATACTTATATAGAAGAATGATTGTGAAACATTTCAAAGTCATTATAACTAGCGTGCTTGTCGGCATAGCTATCAATATCATATTAATATTTACAACATTGAATATTCTAGGTTATTCAAAAGAAATGACAGCATCATTATTACCTAGATCCATTACAGCTGCAGTTGGTGTTCAAGTATCACAACAAATTGGTGGAATAGACAGTTTAGCAGTACTCTTTATTATCGGGACAGGACTTATCGGAAGCATATTAGGCTCATATTTAATCAAGCTAGCTAACTTTCAAACTTCCATAGCAAAAGGACTGACATATGGAAATGCATCACATGCCATAGGAACTGCTAAAATATTAGAAACTGATATTGAGTCAGCTGCATTTAGTTCTATCGGAATGATAATAACAGCGCTTATAAGCTCAATAATCTTACCGTTATTTGTTTTATTAATCTATTAGACATTTGCTGAGTGCTACTTGATGATGATTTACATATTACTTTCATTAAAGTTATATTTTGCTAAAATAAAAGAAAAAGGGGTATTCATATGACATCTCAACAACTAACACAAGAAGAACAAACAGAGCTTATTGAAACATTGAAAAAACGTTTTGAAAAATTTCCAGAACGTCATGAAAACATAGAATGGTCAGACGTAGAAAGTCGATTACAATCTAATCCAGAACAGTTATGGTCACTTAATGAAATGGAACGAACTGATGGTGAACCTGATGTTATTGGGTATGAAGATGATCAATATCTTTTTGTAGATTGTTCAAAAGAAAGTCCTAAAGGTCGTAGGAGCGTATGTTATGACAGAGAAGCACTAGAATCTAGAAAGAAACATAAACCGGAAACAAGTGCTATAGATATGGTAAATGAAATGAAAGTTAGTTTACTTACTGAAGAACAATACAGACACCTTCAAACTCTTGGAGAATTTGATAAAAAATCATCTAGCTGGGTAGCAACACCAGACAAAATAAGAAACCTTGGCGGAGCAATATTCTGTGATTTACGCTACGATACAGTGTTTACCTATCACAACGGAGCTGATTCATATTATGGAGCAAGAGGTTTCCGTAGCATGCTAAAAATATAAACAAAAGCTTCCTTTACAAGTCACAATTAGTGAAAGTAAAGGAAGCTTTTTTACAATACATACCCCTCCCAACCACTCACACCCTCAATCAAACCGGTTATGCTATAACTACTGACAAAATAGAATAAAACACATACTATATAACCAAAGGAGGCAATGGCTATGAAAGATCAATTCAATGTACACTTACAAATTGACTCAACTAAAACGCTAACCGACGTCACCATTAGCACATATGAACAAGAAATTGGTAACAACCTATTAAACTATATACAACAATATGAATCACCTTCCGACAAAATAGGCATCAAAACATCTCAAGGTGTATCACTCATTGCGAAGACTGATATTATTTTTGCAGAAATATTTGATAAACAACTTAGCATTACAACAACAGAAGAAACCATCACAACTAGAATGTCACTCAATGCGTTACAGCAAACTTTACCAAGTCACAAGTTCGTGCAAATTAGTAAATCCTCCATTGTAAACATAGAACATATAACAAAAGTATCTCCATCATTTTCAGGAAACTTGTTTGGAACACTTATCAATAATAAAAAAGTAACGATTTCAAGAAGATACGTTAAAAATTTAAATAAAGCATTAGGAATATAAGGAGGGAAAATCATGAATAAAATATTAAAATCTACCTTACAAGGCATTGGTATAGGAAGTAGTATCATGCTCATATTCATCGCTATATTTAACGTTACAATCGACTTTCTGGATGTCATAAGCGTTTATTTATTTGGAGCCATTTGTGGATTCTTACCAATCGTTTATGTGCTAGATAACCTACCATTACCAATTAAACTCATCATCCATTTAGGAGGAAGCGTAATAGCATTCTTTATACTCTCAACAATAAACCATTGGGTACCATTACAACCAGAACCCTTAATTGGCGCACTTACAATATTCACACTTATCTTTCTTGTCATATGGTTCATATTCTTAATATTCAACGTTCAACAAAGTAAGAAAATTAATACAAAACTTAAAAATATGTAAGGAACCATAATACAAATCTAAAAATATGTAAAAATAGGCTGAGACAAAAATTGTCTCAGCCTTCTCAGCCCTTTTTCACTCTAAAAGTTCCCCAGAAAGGAAACACACAAAAATCAAAAAGTAACCTTCCTAACATTCAATTAGGATAATACTATATTAAATTAGAACTAAATTCTAATAAACGTTGTTGATCATATGAAATACTAAAAATAATTCAACCTATAATTCTTCTCAGAAATCCCTAGAGTATACCAAACTCTATGTAACCTATAAATCACCATATCCTTGAAGAAATGTACGCACTCTATTAAATTAACTGTTTATCTATATATGAGAAATTAAAAAAGAGAGTATTACTAAATCGAAGCTATTAGGAAGGAACCATTCAAATACAAAATCTATATAATCTTTTTACTACATTACAAAATCCTATTTTTCTAATACATTTACAAAATTAATAGCTAATCACATTCTTGATTATTATTTAAATACCTTGTATTATGGTAATCCTTGTCTAAATACAGGCAAATTTCGTTAATTCTACAAACACTAGCATTGAGAGAAGTTGAACTTTGCTTTAATACAAGCAAAGATTTGTTATCTACATGTTTCTTAACGGTAGCTAGAATAAATACCGAATTGAAAAACTCAGTATTATCGCTAAGAGACTCCCCATATCTCTCCTCAATACCACCTAATAAATCATTAACACTTAAATCTTCAGGAACCACATATTCTTCAGTTCTCGATACGCCACCTTTACCATCAGTGATGTATCCCTCTAAGTCACAAAGCTCTAACTTAATTACTTTATACATACATCCTCCTGTTCAAGAGTGAATTATAGGTTACACTTATATTATATATAATCTGATTTTAATGTCAACTATTTTTTATAAACTTTTTATATAATATTTAAAAGATACGTTAGATTAGACATTCTATAGATGATTTATTATGTAACAAGTGTCTACAATTTTAAATTAATATAAGCAATTCTTTCCAACCTTTATCCTTCCCCTTACTCCCTTATCGTTTTATACTATACTCATTACATATTTTTAGGAGGTTATATTATGGCTCAACAAACGAATAGATTTAAGTGGCCGAGTTTTGTGATGGGTGCTTTGTTTTTAATTATTGGTATTGTTATTTTCAGTTTTCCGCTTGAGAATTTTTATACTATTACGTGGTTGATTGGTTTATTCTCTGTTATTAGTGGTGTGCTAGAGATTAGTTTTAGACGTGCGGGTAAGAAAATGATGGGGATACCGAATGGTTGGACGATTGTTCTTGGTGTAATTAATATTATTTTCGGTCTTGTTGTTATGTTCAATTCTGCTGAGAGTTCTGTTTTCTTAATTTATATTTTTGCGATTTGGTTTATTATTAATAATATTGTCGCTATTTTTACTGTTACGCCTATCGAGAAATCTAACAAAGGTTTTCATACTTTATCTATTATTTTAAATATTGTTGGTATTTTTGCAGGTATTGTTTTATTATTCAACCCGCTTCTTGCTGCGGTATTTATTTCATTCATGATTGCTTTTATGTTTATATTATTTGGTATATTTTATGTAATTGATGCTTTAGCTTCTTAATTTTGAATGCTATAGATACTAAAAACCCAGCATGACTTTTGTGTCTGCTGGGTTTTACTATGTTTATAACGACGCTATTTTAACACGCCTTTTATTCTTTGATCTGTTACGATCAGTAATACTTTTCCTTGTTTTATTTCTTCTATATATTTTTCTGCTTCTATTTCAGTTATATTAAGTATTTCTAACTTCCTTAGAAATTCATCTTCTTTATAAGAATAGCCACCAATATCTTTTCTATTGTAATTGATATTTTCTAATTCTGTTTGCTCTACGATTTCTGCTGTGTGTGCTTCGTCTGATGAGAGTATATAAATGTCTTTTTGGCTAATGCCTTGGTCTTTTAATGTGTTGACGTCTGTTTCTAAATCTTTTTCGTTTGTATATACTTTGACTACAGGATTCATCATAATAGCCTCCATTCAATTACTCTGTTTGAGTTTTTAAATTATTATAGCGTTCTTCAGTAATATAGAAGTTACTATTTTCTATTATAAAATCAAAGATTTCTTCTTTAGTTATACCCTCTGGCAATTCATATTTAATCTCAATTCTTTCTTCGTCACTTGAATCTACCTTTTTGATTTGTTCTCGTTTAACGGCTATTGCTCTTTTATTATATTTTAATTTAATATCTGCTTTCCGTTCTTCGATTAATTGTAACCTATCGATTTTGAATGCTGAGTTAATAAGTTCTTTTAATCTTTGTTCTCTTTTACGTACTGTTCTTCTTTTGTTAAAGTCTGATATATATTTCATTCTAACTATGAGATATAAAATTACGATTATAAGTAATGCAATGATAAATAAAAGTGTACCCATCTCTCATCCCACCTTTTATGATATAAAATCATGTAGCATTTTTATTCATACGTATAAAGAGAAACTAGTTATTATTTGTTTTAATTCCCTTTATTATTGTTATTAAACTCGTGTTATTTTAATTTTCTATTTGAACATTCAAACTATTATATGTACAATGAAATTAATAATTAAATAACAGACCACTGGAAGTGCCTTATTAGAGGCTGAGACTAAAGTAGCGACTTTAGGATTCCCAGAACCTGATCCAGTTCATACTGGCGTAGGAAAGTGGCGTATCTAAAGAAGCTAATTTTTGCGCTATTTTTCTATATATGGAAAAATAGCGCTTTTTTATTTGGAGTGATTCAATTGTTTATAGCCATTTCACCGTACAAGCATTTAGTTAATGATGACTTAGATCATTATATAGAGATTTCAAATGATATTGACTTATTATTGCTTAGAGTTCCTATGAGTCGCGATTTATTATGTAACGCGATTGATTATTTGTTAACTCATGGTTTTTCTAAAGACAAATTAATGGTTCATACAGATATTTCTGTTTTTGAATTATATGACTTACACTTTATTCATTTTCGAGAAAATGACGAACAAGCTTTTCTATATAAAGAGTCTCATCCACATATTTCAGTTAGTATGTCGACGCATTCTGTTCATAGTGTTGAACGTGCTAAACATCATCATTTAGATTTTGTATTTTTTGGACATGTCTTTGAATCATCTTCAAAAGAAGGTCTCATTCCTAAATCTGTTGATGAAATCAAGATTGCAACTTCGATTGATATCCCTATTTATGCTATTGGTGGTATCAATCAAGATTCACTTAAAGTACTTCCAGCAGGTTTTCAAGGAATTTGTGCAATTTCATTTTTCAGAGATTGTAGCATTCAAGAAATAGAACATTTAAGGAAGGTGTGGCATGCATATGTATGACGTTATAATTGTCGGTTCTGGTGTAATCGGCATGTCTATTGCACGTGAGTTAATGGACAAAGCACATTTATCTATTGCAGTAATTGATCGTGATATCCCTGGTTTACATGCATCATATAAAGCAGGTGGCATGTTAGGTGCTCAAAATGAATTTGTTCAAGATACAGCACTTTACCAACTCGCTTTACGTTCAAGAGATTATTTTAAAGCTTTAAGCCATGAATTATATAAAGAAACAAACATTAATATAGATTATCAAGAACACGGATTAATCAAAATGGCCGCTTCAGAAGAAGACGTCGAATGCTTAACAGAGCAATTTCATTTTTTAAATGAGCGAGATAGATCTGTAACACCATTAAACAAAAAGGATTTAGACAATCTTTCTAAACATACAATTGAATTTAAGCATCCTACTATATACATCCCTGATGACGGTCAGATTAATGCTTCAAAATATACAAAAGCATTATTAAAATCAATTACCAATAAAGGGATTGAACGATTATATAACACTGAAGTTAAAGCAATCAAACGTTTAAAAGATTGTTATAAAGTTCATACTTCAGATACTATTTTGCTCTCAAAAAAGGTTGTCGTAGCAGGAGGTGCATGGAGTAATAAACTATTAGAAGACTATCAAATTGAGCCGAAATTAACTGGGGTTAAAGGTGAAGTATTGTTATTAAAGAATGAACAGCTTAGTTTGAAACAAACTTTGTTTATAACGAATGGATGCTATATTGTACCTAAACGAGACAATACATTCCTAGTTGGAGCTACAAGTTATTTTGATGACTATTCAGTTGGCACTTCAGCTGAAGGAGAAAAATGGTTAATTAACCAAGCAACATCATATATACCAATATTAAAGGAAAGCAATATCATCCATAAATGGTCTGGTATTAGACCATACACTCATAATGAATGGCCAATTATGGATGAAATAGATCATGGTCTTTTCTTAGTAACTGGACATTATAGAAATGGTATTTTACTTTCACCTATCATTGGAAAGTTACTTTCTGAATGGATTGTTAATGATCAAGCACCATCATTATTAGATGATTTTAAAGTTAAAAGGAGTGTTCAGTTATGAAATGTATGATCAATGGAGATGAATTTAATTTCGACGAAGCATTAACTTTGTCTGATTTACTCCAATCGCTAGAGTTAGATCAAGAAAGAATTATAGTTGAATGGAATGACACACTTATAAAGAATGATCAATTTAGCAATATTCTCGTTAGAGAGTCAGATCGATTAGAACTATTAGAATTTGTCGGAGGCGGATAAAATGTTAAAAATAGGACCATATGAAATTAACTCAAGATTATTATTAGGTACAGGAAAGTTTAAAGACGAACAAACACAATCTGAAGCCATACTAGCATCTGGTACGGAAGTTCTAACTTTTGCAGTTAGACGAATGAATTTATATGATAAATCTTTACCCAATCCTTTAGCTAACGTAGACTTAGAAAAATTCATTACATTCCCTAATACAGCTGGTGCTCATACTGCCGAAGAAGCTGTGCGCATCGCTGAAATTGCGAATCATGCTGGATTATGTAATCTCATTAAAGTGGAAGTAATTGGTGATGATAAAACGTTATTGCCTGACCCAATAGAAACTTACAAAGCATGTGAAATTTTATTAGAAAAAGGCTATATCGTATGTCCATATATTTCATGTGATGTCGTGCTAGCAAAAAGATTAGAAGCATTAGGTGTTCACGCTATTATGCCCCTCGCTTCACCAATAGGTACAGGTAGAGGAATCAATAACCCTCTTAACTTAAGATATATTATAGAACAATCAAGTATTCCTGTTATCGTCGATGCTGGTATTGGTTCTCCGAAAGATGCTTGTTATGCAATGGAATTAGGTGCAGATGCTATTTTATTAAACACTGCTATTTCTGGTGCTAAAGACCCTGTAACTATGGCTAGCGCAATGAAGTTAGGTATTGAAGCAGGACAATTAAGTTATACTGCCGGTAGAATACCTGTTAAATATACTGCACAAGCATCTAGCCCTACTGAAGGTTTAGGTTTCTTATAATGAACCGTTATGAAAGACAAATAAAGTATCAGCACTTTGGAGAACAAAGCCAAAAACAATTACAAAATATAAATATTTTAATCATGGGTGCAGGTGCTCTTGGTAGCCATGTCGCAGAATTATTAGCTCGAATGGGTGCACATAAATTATCAATCATCGACATGGATATTGTAGAACTGTCAAACATACATCGCCAAGCACTTTATGATGAGCATGATGCACAAGCAATGTTACCAAAAGTATACGCTGTAAAAGAGAAAATAAAGCAAATTAATCATAATGTTGAACTAAACGCGATTCATCAGGAAATGACATCAAATAACATTGAAGACATCATTAGCAAAATACAACCTGACATCATAATTGATGGAATGGATCAATTTGATATGCGTTTTTTAATCAATGAAGTGAGCCATAAATTACAGATTCCATGGATATACGGAGCAGCAGTTGGAAGCAAAGGAACTGTATATGCTATAGATTTTACTGGACCTTGTTTGCAGTGCATCCTTAATACAGTTCCACATACTGGTGAAAGCTGTGCAATTAATGGTGTATTACCACCTGTCGTTCAACAAGTAGCAAGTTATGAAGTATCCGAATTATTACGTTTCGTTTCTGGAAATGGATTTTCAAAAAAACTGATTACGATTGATACTTTTGAAATATCTACACGTACTAGGAATATAGATGTTTTAAAAAACAACAATTGTATCGTATGTGAACAAAAAACATATCATTCTTTGAATAATTCTTATCATCCATCAATAGAATCACTATGTGGAGATACATTCTTATTCAGATTTAAACAACAAGCATTTGAATTCGCACATTATTTCCCTGGTCATATTATTAAAGAAAATGATTATGTGAAATTTATTAACTATGCAGACATAAACATGACTTTATTTAAAGACGGTCGCATGAACGTTCATGGAATAAGTACAAAAGAAGATGCAAAGACAATGTATCAACAGTTGAATAAAAGTATAAAATAGCAATAAAAGGACATAATTAAGAGGCTGGACAAATTAATTGTCACAGCCTCTTATCATTATATTGGCAGTAGATTGCCAGTTTTAAAATACGTTTATATCAATCTTTTTTCTGATGGTCAATTATTTCTTTTAGTACTACTGCTTGATTATTTTTTTCATCTTTCGCACTGTATAATAAGACAACCTTTTTATCGCTTTTTTTGTATATTTCTTTTAGTTCTTCTAAAGCTTCTTGTTGCTCGCCAGATTTTAGTTCTTTTTTATATTTTTCTTTAAAGGAAGAAAATTTATCTGGATCGTGATTAAACCATTTTCTTAAAGTGTCAGAAGGCGCAATTTCTTTCAGCCAATGATCAAGGTTAGCTTTATCTTTAGATATACCTCTTGGCCATACTCTATCGACTAACACTCTAATTGTATTTTCTTCTTCACTTTCATAAATTCTTTCTATTTTACAGCTCATCAGTCATCCGCTCCTTTTTACTTTTATAACCTCTTTAACCTTGTTTTAAACCATTAAAGAAAACGCTTAATGTGATATACTATATCTCAAATGGTATGTTTAATTTAAAAGAATAAAATTTAAATATGATGAACGGAGTGATTTTTTCATGACTCAATATGACAACCAGAATTTAAAAGAAAAGTACTTAAATTTATTAGCAGAAAAGTTTGACGAAGAAGAAAAAGTAGCGACTGAAATTATTAACTTACAATCTATATTAGACTTGCCTAAAGGAACTGAACATTTCGTCAGTGATTTGCACGGTGAATATCATGCTTTTCAACACGTTTTAAGAAATGGTTCGGGTAATGTTAGAGCTAAAATTCATGATATTTTTAAAGATACACATTCTGAAGAACAAATTAGTGAACTTGCTGCTTTAGTTTATTACCCAGAAGAAAAACTAAAGCTGATAAAAAACCAATTTGAAACAAAAGCTGATTTAAATGACTGGTACATTGAAACAATTCAACAAATGATCCACCTTATTTCATATGCTTCAAGTAAGTATACGCGTTCTAAATTACGTAAAGCTTTACCAAAACAATTTGTATACATAATCGAAGAACTTTTATATAAAAGTAATGTCTATAATAACAAGACTACTTATTATGAAACAATCGTTCAAAAAATCAACTCTCTTGGACAGTCAGATAAACTCATTACCGGTTTAGCATATACCATACAACAACTTGTTGTAGACCACTTACATGTAGTTGGTGACATTTATGACCGTGGCCCAGAACCTGATAAAATTATGGAAACACTGATTAACTATCATTCAGTTGATATTCAATGGGGTAACCATGATGTACTTTGGATTGGCGCTTATGCAGGTTCTAAAGTATGTTTAGCAAATATATTAAGAATATGCGCACGTTACGATAATCTAGATATAATTGAAGATGCCTATGGTATAAACTTGCGTCCATTAGTCAATTTAGCAGAAAAATATTATAGAGATAATCCTGCTTTTTATCCAAAACAACACGCAGAAAAAAAACTATCTGAAGATGAAAAATTACAAATCACTAAAATTCATCAAGCAATCGCTATTATTCAATTTAAATTAGAAAGTCCAATTATTAAACGCAGACCTTCTTTTGATATGGAAGAAAGATTAGTCCTAGAAAAAGTAGATTACGATAACCAAGAGATTACAGTATATGGTCATACTTACCCACTTGAAAATACATGCTTTGAAACAATTAATCGTGAAAACCCAGCAGAATTAATTGAAGAAGAAGAAGAAGTCATTAATAAATTACTACTCTCCGTTCAAGAATCAGAGAAACTCAAACGTCATATGAATTTCTTAATGAAAAAAGGAGATTTATATTTAAAATATAACGGTAATTTATTGATCCATGGTTGTATACCGGTAGATGAACATGGCAACATGGAAGAAATGGAAATTGACGGCAAGATGTATAATGGACGAGAATTACTTGATCAGTTCGAATATCATATTAGAGAGTCATTTAGCCATAAGAGCGAAACAGATGATTTATCTACAGATTTAATCTGGTATTTATGGACAGGTAAATATTCTTCTCTATTTGGGAAACGTGCCATGACTACATTCGAAAGATATTTCATAAAAGATAAAGCTTCACATAAAGAAGAAAAAAATCCATACTACTATTTAAGAGAAGACAGTGAAATGTGCCGTAAAATGTTGGAAGAATTCAACTTGGACCCAGAACAAGGTCGTATTATAAACGGACATACACCTGTAAAAGAAATAGATGGAGAAAATCCAATTAAAGCAAACGGTAAAATGATTGTCATTGATGGTGGATTTTCAAAAGCATACCAATCTACAACAGGTATCGCTGGCTATACATTACTTTATAACTCATTCGGAATGCAACTTGTAGCTCACAAACACTTTGGTACAAAAGAAAACGTGCTACTAAACGGTGCTGACGAACTATCCGTACGACGTGTTGTAGATGAAGAACTCGAAAGAAAAAAAGTTCGCGATACAAATATCGGAGCTAAGTTACAAGAAGAAATCAATATGTTACAAGAACTTATGTCATATCGATATATAGATTAAAAAGAAACCCGTGAGAGCCACGATAACTACTGGCTCTCACGGGTTTTGCTATATTAAGTATGATTAAAGATGGAGTGGATTTGGATTTGAGTTTGGATTTGGATCTAAATCGCACGATATCTTTGGTGTCTTCGTGCGTTTTATCCGGATTTCACCTGAATCGCACGATATCTCTGAAGTCTTCGTGCGTTTTAACCAAATTTCACCTGAATCGCACGATATCTTTGAAGTCTTCGTGCGTTTTAACCAAATTTCAACCGAATCGCACGATATCTTTGAAGTCTTCGTGCGATTCATCC